>NZ_JBTZSU010000051.1:0-24260 GCF_054890965.1 Arthrobacter sp. C152 | reverse complement strand
GCATCGAACGCGGCCCAGGAGCGGACGGCGCGGCCGGTGCCGCCGTAGACCACCAAGTCATCCGGGCGTTCGGCGACCTCGGGGTCCAGGTTGTTCATGAGCATGCGCAGCGGCGCTTCGGTCTGCCAGGACTTGGCGGTGAGCTCGGTGCCGCGGGCTGCTTTGACCGGGCGGGCACCGGTGGTGAAATCGGCGGGTGCCATGGTGGGCTCCTTTTCGTGGTGTGTCTGTTGGAGGAAAGAAGTTCTGTATCAACTAAAGCCCTTCGCCGGCGGGCTTTACAGGGCTTCCGCGCCGGTCCTGTCCGGAATACCAGACGCGCCCGGCGCCCCTATTTCGCGGGACGGCCGCGGATGCGGACGGAGAGTTCGTCGGCCACTTTCTGGACCCGGGCCGCGAGCACCGGCCAGTCCTCCGCCGGCAGTTTGTCCTCCAGGAAGGTGACCGCCACGGCGGCAGTGGGCCACCCCAGGTGGTCGGTGACCGCGGCGGCGATGGAGCCGAAACCGGGGGTCACTTCGCCGTGCTCGGTGGCATATCCGCGCTGCCGCACCTGGTCGAGGTGGGAGGACAACGAGGAGTACTTCATGATGGCGCCCTCCACCTCGTGCCGGGCGGTGAACGCTGCGGCATTCGGGTAGAGGGCCCGCACCTGGGACTTGGGCAGGGCGGCAAGGATGGCCCGGCCGCTGGCGGTGAGGTGGCTGGGCAGGCGGACGCCGACGTCGGTCACGAGGGAAGGGCGGTTCTTGGCACGCTCCTCGACGATGTAGAGCACGTCCCGGCCGTGCAGGACGGCAAGGTGGGCGCTCTCGCCGATGGCGTCCACCAGGCTGGCCAGCAGCGGCCGGCCCAGGCGGGACAGGGGCTCCTGCCGCGAGTACGCGGAGCTGAGTTCAAAGGCGCTGATGCCGAGCCCGTACCGCTGTTCCTCGTGGAGGTGCAGGACGAAGCCATTGGCTTCCATTACCCCGAGCAGGTGGTAGACGCTGGACCGGGGCAGGTCCAGGCTGGACGCGATCTGCGATGCCGCCATCGGCCCCCGCCGCGAGGCGAGCAGCTTGAGGATGCGCAGTGTGTTCTCCGCGGCAGGAACCTTCGACGACGACTTGGCCGCCGTGCGGGGCGCCTGGGCTTCACGGCCCGCTTGTTCGGTCCATGCTCTTTCGGTGCTTAGTGCAGTGCTCATGTGCTGGAAGCGTCTTTCTGGGTGGCTCTGTCCGGTATCCCGTACTTAAGCTTGCGCCCTCAGCCGGGACTTATATGGCTTCCCGGCCAGCACACTGTCTGGAATCCCAGATATGGGCCCCTGATTTCCGGCAAGCAACTCCGGCACCCCCGCGAGATGACATTTGACGGCAATGTTGCGCCGGCAAAGTACCGTTAAGTGCCATTTCGCCGACAGTCTGGAACCGAAGACAGCAACCCTCCGTGAGCCGCATCACGGCCGCCGGCAAAATGGTCTGCTGGTTAGCGGCCCCCTCCCAATGACGAGAAGGTATTCGCATGCAACCAGCCCCAACCCCAGCCCGGACCGAAAGTGCCGCGGAACAGCAAAAGCCCAGTGCCGCCGTCGAAAGCGTCCTCAACCGCGGCCTGAACATCCGGCATATCCGTTTCATGGCCCTTGGCTCGGCGATCGGCACCGGCCTCTTCTACGGCTCCGCCTCCGCCATCCAGAAGGCCGGCCCTGCCGTGCTGCTGGCGTACATCATCGGCGGCGCGGCCGTCTTCATGGTGATGCGGGCACTGGGCGAAATGGCCGTCAGGCATCCGGTGTCGGGCTCCTTCAGCCAGTACGCGAGCCGCTACCTTGGTCCGTTGGCCGGTTTCGTGACCGGCTGGACCTATGTTTTCGAGATGGCCATCGTGGCCATTGCCGACGTCACGGCCTTCAGCATCTATATGGGCTTCTGGTTCCCGCAAGTCGACCGGTGGATCTGGATCCTCGCCGTCATCTGCTTCCTGGCCGCCCTGAACCTCCTCAGCGTCAAAGTCTTCGGCGAACTGGAGTTCTGGTTCTCCCTGGTCAAGGTCGCGGCCATCATCGCCATGATCGCCGGCGGCGCCGCCATCATCGTGTTCGGCTTCCAGGCGGACGGCTCCAGCGTGGCGCCGGGGCTGGGCAACCTGGTGGACCACGGCGGCCTGTTCCCGAACGGCTTCGAAGGCCTCCTGGCGTGCTTTGCCGTCGTGATGTTTGCCTTCGGCGGGATCGAAACCCTGGGCATCACGGCAGGCGAAGCCGCGGATCCCAAGAAGGTCATCCCCAAGGCAGTCAATACCGTCCCGGTCCGCGTGCTGCTGTTCTACGTCCTGACCCTGGGCGTGCTCATGAGCCTTTTCCCGTGGAACGAGGTGGGCAGCGGCGGCAGCCCGTTCGTCCAGATCTTCAGCGGCCTGGGCATTCCCGCGGCCCCGCACATCCTCAACGCCGTGGTGATTACCGCAGCACTCTCGGCCATCAACAGCGACATCTTCGGAGCGGGCCGCATCCTCTTCGGGCTCTCCCGGCAGGGCCACGCCCCGCTCGCCTTCGGCAAGGTGTCCCGGCATGGCGTCCCCTGGATGACGGTGGTGATGATGGCCGGGATCCTGCTGGTGGGCGTGGTCCTGAACGCCGTGATCCCGGAGGACGTGTTCCTGGTCATCGCCTCCATCGCGACTTTCGCCACCGTCTGGGTCTGGGTAATGATCCTGGCGTCCCATGTGGCCATGAAGCGGGAAATCGCGCGGAAGGGCCTGCCGGCGTCGGAATTCCCCTCGCCGTGGTGGCCGGCGGCGTCCATCCTCACCATCGCGTTCATGGCGCTGGTCATCGCCGTCCTCGGCGCGTTCGAGGACACCCGGGTGGCACTGTACGTGGGCGCCGCCTGGCTGGGGCTGCTGGTCCTGGCCTACCGGCTGTGGATCAAAGGTGACGGACGACGGCGCGCCCACCTTGAGGACGAAACGTCGCCGCTGCCGGTGGTCGGGGCTGCCGGGAACAGCCAGGCGGAGAGGAGCACCGGCGCCGGAACGCCCCTGCGGGGCTAAAATCAGGCATGGTTCCTGTGTCCAGCCTGGTGGCTTTCGCCCTGGCGTCCATGGTGCTGATCGCGGTCCCGGGGCCGAGCGTTCTCTTTGTCATCGGACGTTCCCTCGCCCTGGGGTGGAAGGGCGGCGTGCTCACCGTCGCGGGGAACGCCGCGGGCCAGCTTGTCCAGGTCATCGCGGTGGCGCTCGGCGTCGGTGTAGTGGTGGCCGAATCGGTGGTCCTGTTCAGCGCCGTGAAGTTCGCCGGCGCCGCCTACCTGGTCTTCCTGGGGGTGCGGACCATCCGCCGGCGTGGCCATGGTCCGGAAGCCGGAGCACCGCCAGCGGCGTCGCCGCCGTGGAAGCTGGTGCGTGAAGGTGCGGTGGTGGGGGCCACCAACCCGAAGTCCGTGGTGTTCTTCGTGGCCATCCTTCCCCAGTTCGTGGACTACGGATCCGGGGCCATTCCGTTCCAACTTGCCCTGCTGGGCGGGATCTTCCTGCTGATCGCGCTCGTTTCGGACAGCGTGTGGGCCATTGCCGCCGGCTGGGCACGGGAGTGGTTCGTCCGCTCGCCGCGGCGCATCCCCCGGGTGGAAGCGGCCGGCGGCGCGCTGATGATCGGCCTGGGCGGGACCCTCGCCCTGGCTGGCACCAAATCCTAGGAGGCTGCAACCCGCAGCAGGAGTCCACTGCAGGCCCGGCCCCGGGAGGGGCCGGGCCTGCAGTGGTCGTTCCTGGCTAGCCCTGCGCCGCGGCGGACCTGACCGCCTGGGCGAGGGACGTCGTCGGACGCCCAATCAGTTTGCGCAGGTCTCCGCTGCTGACCAGCAAATCGCCGCGGGAAATGCCAAGGTCCGAATCCGCGAGGATCCCCGCGAAGGCCTCCGGCACGCCCACGGAGGTGAGCAGGCCTGCGTAGGCCTCCGCCGGCAGGTCGTTGTAGCTGATGGCCTTGCCGGTCGCTGCGCTGATCTCCGCGGCGAGGTCGGCCATGCTGAAGGCCTCGTCCCCACCGAGCTCGTAGACCTTGCCCGCCTGGCCGTCGGCCACGAGCACGGCGGCCGCGGCGTGGGCGTAGTCCACCCGCGCGGCGCCGCTGACCTTGCCATTGCCGGCGCTTCCTGCCACCGCTCCCTGGGCCAGGGTCCCGGGCAGCTGTTCGGTGTAGTTCTCCAGGTACCAGCCGTTGCGCAGCAGGACGAAGGGAACGCCCGATTCGCGCAGCAGGGCCTCGGTGGCCTTGTGCTCGCCGGCGAGCAGCATTCCGGTGGTGTCGGCGTTGGCAATGCTGGTGTAGGCCAGCAGTTCAACCCCTTCGGCCCTGGCGGCCTCGATGACCGTGCGGTGCTGATCGACACGCTGGCCCACCTCGCTGCCGGAGATCAGCAGTACCCGGGTGGCGCCCTTCAGCGCTGCCTCCACCGAGCCGGCGTCGGCATAATCCATGGCCTGTACCCGCACCCCGCGCGCCGCGAAGCCTGCCAGCTTTTCCACCGACCGGCCAGCGGCCACGATGTCACCGGCGGCAACGCCGCGCTCCAGCAGGGCTTCAAGGACGTGGCGGCCGAGCTGTCCGGTGGCGCCTGTAACAACGATGGTCATGATGGATCCTTTGCGTTCGGTTTCGCTCTGTCAGGGGGTACAACCGGCGGCATCGGGTAATGCTTCCCGAAAGAGAGTACGCACTTTCAAGTAAGGTACTTACCTTTTGGTAAGCTTTGGGTATGCATGGCATCGAAGCAGCCCCGCACCCCTCTCCCCTGCCCTTGGGCTTTGCCGACGGCGTGTTCCCGGCCGGGTGCCCCAGCCGCACCGTGCTGGACCACATCACCAGCAAATGGGGCGTCCTGGTCCTGGTGGCACTGTCCGAGGGCGAGCAGCGGTGGAGTGACCTGCGGCGCCGCGCCGAGGGCATCAGCGAAAAGATGCTGGCCCAGACGCTGAAGACCCTGGAACGGGACGGGCTGGTCCGCCGGAGCGCCCAGCCGGTCATTCCGCCCCGCGTGGACTACAGCCTGACCGACCGGGGCTACGAATTGAGTGCGCTCCTGGTCCCCCTGGTGGCCTGGGCGTTCGACAACGCCGGGGACATCCTCGCCGGACAGGACTGATGAGGGGGCGGGACTGATTGCCGGGCAGGTACCGGCACTCCGCACATTCGAGTACCTGTTACTGGTGTGACTGGTGTGAATAGCGCTTAGCGTGGGCGTACGGTGGCGGCTGGAATAGGAGGGCCAACCTCCGCTGGGAGCGTTCCGCCAACCAGCACCGTTAGCAGGCGGAGCAGTGCCCGCCACGGGGAGTTGGTTCGCATGGCCAAGGACTACGCACAGGACCTTTCCGGCATGGGCCAGCCGATCAGCCTTGGCACGTACCTGGCCAGGATGGGCGGAAGGGCCGCCCGCGCCCTGGGGCCGCGGTGCCCCTACCGGGTGGGGGACATTGTTACCGCAGACGACCCCTTCAGCGGAAGGCGCGAAGGGGTCGTCGTGTGGCAGGACCGGCAGTCAGTGGGCGTGAAAACGGCACGGGGCGTGTTCTTCTACGACCACCGGCTGGTCAGGCCCCAGGACTAGACGGGCCCCAGGACTGGCAGGCCCCAGGACTGGCGGAGGGTAGTCAGCGGGCGGACCAGCCGCCGTCCATGGTGTAGCTCGCCCCGGTGACCATTCCGGCACTGTCGGAGGCCAGCCACGCCACCAGTGACGCCACTTCGTCCGGCTCCACCAGGCGCTTGATGGCGGCCTCCGTCAGCATCACCTTGGCCAGCACCTCCGATTCGGGGATGCCGTGCACCTGCGCCTGGTCCGCGATCTGGCTTTCCACCAGGGGTGTGCGCACGTAGCCGGGGTTGATGCAGTTCGACGTGACACCGTGCGGTCCGCCCTCCAGGGCCGTGACCTTGCTCAGCCCCTCCAGCCCGTGCTTGGCCGAGACATAGGCGCTCTTGAACGGCGAGGCCCGGAGGCCGTGCACTGAGGACAGGTTGATGATGCGGCCGAACTTGTTGGCATACATGTGCGGCAGCGCTGCGCGGACCAGCAGGAACGGCGCCTCCAGCATCAGGGTGATGAGGCGGCGGAAGTCCGCTGGATCGAACTCCTCGATGGGGCTGATGCGCTGGATACCGGCGTTGTTCACCAGGATGTCGCAGTCCAGGCTCAGGGTGGCCAGCGAGTCCACGTCCAGCAGGTCCACGGTCCAGGCGGTGCCGCCCACCTCGTCGGCGAGGGCCGCGGCTGCGGCGGAGTCGACGTCGGCCACCACCACCTTGGCGCCCCGGGCCGCGAGCGCGCGCACGCTGGCTGCGCCGATCCCGCTGGCACCGCCGGTAACCAGTGCCTTGCGTCCGTTCAACGTGTTTTCCAATGCAGTTCTCCTTCGTACGTCCGGGCAGTGTCAGCGGTTCGCGGCAAGCAGCCCTTCGCGGGCGGCGTCTTCCCTGTCCACGTCCTCCAGGGCCACGCCCTTGGTCTCGCGCAGGCTCAGCACGGCCGCGGCGGTGATGGCGCAGGCCACCACCAGGTAGATGCCGGTGGGCACCCAGGAACCGGTGTCCTTGAGCCACTGGGTGGCCAGCAGCGGCGCCAGCGACCCTGCGAAGATGGACGTCACCTGCGAACCCAGGGAGGCGCCGGAGTACCGCATCCGGGTGGGGAACATTTCGGCCATGATGGCCGGCTGCCCGGCGTACATGAGGCCGTGCAGGCACAGGCCGATGGTGACGGCGAGGACGATGACCACAGCATTGCGGGTGTCGAACATCGGGAAGGCGAAGAACGGCCAGGTGGCGCCGAGGATGGCACCGGCCAGGTAGACGGGCTTGCGGCCGATGCGGTCGGCGAGGCGGCCGTACTGCGGGATGATCGCGAAATGGATGACGTGCGCGATCAGCAGTGCCAGCAGCAGGGACGAGGTGTCGTACTTGTGCACGCTCTTGAGGTACACGATGGCGAAGCTGACCACCAGGTAGTACATGATGTTCTCGGCGAACCGCAGGCCCATCGCCTGGAAGATGCCCTTGGGGTACTTGCGGAGGACCTCGAAGACGCCGTAGCTGACGGCCTGCTCCTGCTCCACGAGCTCCTTGGCCTCAAGGAAGATGGGTGACTCGCTGACGTTGGTGCGGATGTAGTAGCCCACGAAGACGATCACGGCGGAGAGCCAGAAGGCCACGCGCCAGCCCCAGCCGAGGAAGGCCTCACTGCTGAGGGTGGTGGACATGATGTACAGCACCAGGGTGGCCAGCAGGTTGCCGACCGGGACGGCGGCCTGCGGCCAGCTCGACCAGAAGGCCCGGGTCTTGTTGGGGCTGTGTTCGGCCACGAGCAGGACGGCGCCGCCCCATTCGCCGCCCAGCGCGAAGCCCTGGATGAACCGCAGTGCCACCAGCAGCGCGGGCGCCAGGTATCCGATGTCGGCGAAGCCGGGCAGGCAGCCCATCAGGAACGTGGACACGCCGATGATGACGATGGTCAGCTGCAGGGTGGGCTTGCGGCCCAGCTTGTCGCCGATCTGGCCGAAGACGATGCCGCCCAGCGGCCGGGCGACGAAGCCCACGGCGTAGGTCAGGAAGGCCTGGATGATGCCGTCCAGCTCATTGCCGGTGGCGGGGAAGAAGTATTTGCCGAAAACCAGGGTGGCGGCGGTGGCGTAGAGGAAGAACTCGTACCACTCCACCACCGTCCCGACCATGGAGGCGGCGACGATTTTCTTCAGTCCCGCTCCTTTGGGTGCATGCCCGGCTTGGTTGGCCGCGTGTTGCTCAACGCTCATGGTTCTCCTCAGTGTCCACGTTGACACGTGCTGTGATCTCCAGCACAAGTGACTCAGATGAGTATTGCTGCACAATCACCCCGCTTCAATGACCAAAGAGGCAGTTACTGTGTGCACAATTGCAGATATGAATGCGAACCCCGATGACCTGCTGGTCCTGCTCGCGGTATCCCGCTCGGCAAGATTTACGACGGCGGCCCAGGCTTTGGGCCTGAACCACACCACAGTCTCGCGCAGGATCGCCGCCCTGGAGAAGTCCCTTGGCGGACGGGTGCTGGCCCGTGCCGCGGGCGGCTGGGAACTGACGGAACTGGGCGAACGGGCGGTGCACGCGGCAGAGCAGGTGGAGGCGGTGCTGGGCACGCTGGGACCGTCGGGCCAGGCACCCGACCCCATTACCGGCGTCGTGCGGATGACGGCGACGGACGGCTTCAGTGCCTACATCGCCGCGCCCGCGGTGGCGCGGCTGCGTCGGAAGCACCCGGGGCTGAGCGTGGAGGTGGTGACCATGACGCGGCGGGCCCTGCAGCAGCGCTCCGGCCTGGACATCGAGGTGGTGGTGGGCGAGCCCCAGGTGCACCGGGCGGAGGCCATCAGGCTGGGCGATTACCGCCTGGGGATGTACGCGTCCCGGGAGTATTTGGCCGAGCATGGCACCCCGGCCACCGTCGAAGAGCTCAACAGCCATCCGCTGGTCTACTTCGTCGATTCCATGCTGCAGGTGGATGACCTCGACGCGCCCCGGCGGCTGGTTCCCGCCATGCGCGACGGCCTGACATCCACCAACGTGTTCGTCCACGTGGAGGCCACCAGGGCCGGCGCCGGCGTGGGCTTCCTCCCCTGCTTCATGGCCGACCTCCACGACGACCTGGTCCGCTTGCTGCCGGACGACATCGGCGAGCTCCTCCCCTACTGGCTGGTCCTCCGCCCGGACTCGCTGCGCCGCCCCGCCGTGGCCGCCGTCGTCAAAGCCCTCCAGGAACGGATGGCCGAGCACCGCGAGGCACTCCTGGGCAAGGCCTAAGGCTCATCGGTTGCTCCGTAATTGCCGTTTTGAAGGCTCAAAACGGCAGTTACTCAGCAATCGATGGGGGTGGGGCGGGGTCGTGGCGGACGGGCGTGCCGCCGGCGAACGCCCGGACCTGGGCGTCGTCCCACAGGTGCGCGGGGACAGCCCCGCCCAGCAGCCGGCGCCGCAGCTTCGGGTCGTCGGCGAAGGGCACATCGCTGCCGGCCATCACCATGTTCCCGTAGCGGCGCCCCTTCAGCATGGCGGGGTCGGCGATGATCACGGTGTGCGCGAAGGCGGCAGCGATGGTGGCGGCGTCCTCCCGCGCGTTCTTCAGGTCAGGGGCATCGCCGGAGTTGACCATGTACATGCCGCCCGGCGCGAGGACCCGCTTCGCATGCGCGGTGAATTCCGCCGTGGTGAGCGGCCGCGGGGTGTGGGCGCCGGCAAAGACGTCGCGGATGATGAAGTCGCGGGTCTGCGGCGTCAGGGTTTCCGTGACCGCGCGCGCCTCCCCCACCCGGATCCGGAGCAGCGGTGCCTTGGGCAGGTCGAACCAGTCCCGGACGTACCCGGCGAGTTTTCCGTCCAGTTCCACCACCACCTGCCGGGCATCCGGGTAGGCGGCGGCGAAGTAGCGCGCCATGGAGCAGGCCCCGCCGCCCAGGTGCAGTCCGCGCAGCTTGTGCGGGCCGGAGCCCGCAGTGGAAGCGTCCGACGGCCGCCAGCGGGATTCCACCAGCGCCGCCATCCAGCGCATGTACTCGAAGTCCAGGAACAGGGGATCGGCGAGGTCGATGTGCGAGCTCATCACGCCGTTGATCTTCAGGAGCCAGCCGGTGCTGTTGTCCTGGTCCGCGATCAGCTCGCAGTCGCCGGTATCGATGTAGTAGACGCCTTCCACGGGTCCTGCGGCACTGCGGACCCGCTTCGGGACCTCCACCTCGGCTGCGGGCCGGGCCCGGCCTCCCGACTTTCCGCGTTTGCCCATTACCCCTGCCCTGCTTCAGCCATGCTTTAACCCTAGTTGGCCGGGCTGGCGGCCCCCTCGCCGTCGCGGATCCGCTGCACCACGGCCGTGGTGGACCGCTCCGCCACGTAGTCGAGGATCGCCACCCGGCCGCCGTACTCCTCCACGGCGGCGGTTTCCGCCAGCATCTCCGGCGTGTAGTCCCCGCCCTTGGCGTACACCTCGGGCCGGAGCCGCTGGATGAGCGGTGTGGCGGTGGGGGTGTCGAAGACGGTCACGTAGTCCACGCAGCTGAGGGCGGCCACCACGGCGGCGCGGTCCGCCATGGCGTTGATGGGCCTGCCCGCGCCCTTGAGCCGCCGCACCGAGTCGTCGCTGTTGAGGGCCACCACGAGGATGTCGCCCAGTTGCTTGGCCTGGTTCAGGTAGCGGGTGTGGCCGCTGTGCAGTACGTCGAAGCACCCGTTGGTCAGCACGATCCGCTGGCCATGCGCGCGGTGCAGCTCCACCTGGCGCTGCAGTTCGTCCTCGCCGAGGGCGGTGTCCGCGAAGGCCTTCAGGTAGCGGCTCAGCTGGGCGGTGCCGCAGACGGAGGTGCCGGGCTGGTGGACCACGACGTCGGCAGCCGCCTGCGCCAGGTCGAGGCTGGCGGTCAGGGGCAGCCCGGCGGAACGGGCCAGGGTCAGCGCGGCCACGAAGGTATCGCCCGCCCCGGACGCCTGTTTCTCGGCGGCCGGCCGTGCCCACGTCCGGTGCCGCACGCCGTCGGACGTCAGCAGGACGGTGCCGTCCCGGTCCAGGGTGACCACCACCGCCCGCGCCCCGGTGCCCTGCAGCAGGGCCGCCGAGTCCGCGCCCACGGCTGCCACGCGTTCCTGCCCGTCCGGAAGCTTCCGGTCCAGCAGGCGGGCGGCTTCCTGGGCGTTGGGCGTCACCAGGTCCGGCTGCAGGGGCGCCCAGGGGCGGGGGTCGTGGGCGTCGACCACCACGAGCGGACGGTCCTGCCCGGCGCCCGCGGGACCGCCGAGGACTCCGGCGAGCGCGGCGCGGACGGGGCCGTCCACCACGCCGGTCCCGTAGTCACACACCAGCACGGCGTCCTGGCGTTCGACGGCGGCACCCACCGTGGCGGCGAGCGCGGCCAGGGCGTCGGCCGGGACAGTCCTGGCTGCGTCGTCGAGGCGCAGCATCACCTGGCCGCCGCTGCTGATCCGGATCTTGGTGGTGGTCACCATGTCGGGATGGGTGTGCAGGTGCCGGACATCGATGCCTGCCGCCGACAACTGCCGGCGCAGGTCCTCACCGGCATCGTCGGTGCCGATGATTCCCGCCACCGAAACCTTCGCGCCCAGCGCGGCCAGGTTCATGGCCGTGTTGGCGGCCCCGCCGGGAACGGACTCGCGGGACTGGAGGTCCACCACGGGGGCCGGGGCTTCCCGGCAAAGCCGTTCGATGCTGCCGGTCCACCAGCCGTCCAGCATGACGTCGCCGATGACCAGGATCGAGGGCTGTTCCGCGGCCAGCCTGCCGGGCAGCCAGTCGGACAGGGCCCGCTGGGTGGAGAGGTCGACGGACTCGAGGGACGCGCTCATGGCTGGTCCTGCCCTTCGCCGGTGGGTGCAGTTTCGGGTCCGGCCGCCGGGCCGGCCGCGGGCGGCGCCGCGATGTGCACCACCTTGACCTGGGTGAATTCATCCAGCAGCTCCGGCCCGTAGCCAAAGCCGGCGCCGCTTTCGCCCCGGGGCTGGGCGGCACCGCCGGGTGCGCCGCCGAACACTTCGTTGATCTTCACGGTCCCCACCGGCAGCGCCGCCACCGCCTGCTGGATGTGGGCAATGTTGGCACTCAGGACGGTGGCGGCGAGCCCGTACTTTCCGCTGCAGGCCAGGCGCAGGCCGTCGTCGAACGTGTCCACCACCTGCACCGGGGCGACCGGGCCGAAGGTTTCCTCCGCCATGACCTGCATCCCCTCGGTGCAGCCAAGCAGGACGGTGGCCGGGTAGAACGAGCCGGGCCCGTCCGGAAGGACGCCGCCCTCCACTGCCCGGGCCCCCTGGTCCAGGGCTTCGGTGACATGCCCGTGTACTGCGTCGCGCATCCGCCGGTCCACCAGCGGCGCGACGCTCCCGTTACCGTTGCGACGGGCGGCCTCTGCTTCCAGGGCGGTGCAGAACGCGTCTGCGATGTCGCGGTGGACATAGATCCGTTCCACGGACGTGCAGATCTGGCCGCTGTTGCTGAAGGCCCCGATAGCCGCCTGTTCAGCGGCCCAGGCGGGGTCCACGTCGCGGTCCACCAGCAGCGGGTCATTGCCGCCGTTTTCGCGTATGACGTGGGCGCCGGTGGCTGCCCCGGCTTTGGCGATCCGTGCGCCGGAGGCGCTGGATCCCACGTGGGCGATGACGTCCACGTCCGCCTGCGCCAGCCGGGCTCCGACCTCTGCGCCGCCGGACACTGTGAGGAAGGCGCCGGCCGGGAAGGCTGGTGCCAGGACTTCGCCCAGCGCCTCGCCCAGCCGCGGACACCGTTCGCTGGGTTTGTGGATGACGGTGTTGCCGGTGGCCAGGGCCGCGCCGATCAGCCCGCAGGCCACGGCCACGGGGTCGTTCCAGGGGGTGAGCAGGACTGCCACTCCCCGCGGTTCGGCGATGGTGTAGTCAGCGGCGAGCCGGTTGCCGCGCAGGCTGTGGCCGCGGTGCACGGGCCCCAGCTCGGCATACTGCTCCAGGGTGGAGACGCCGGCCGCGATCCCGGCGAGCGCTTCCTCCACCGGCCGGCCGGTTTCGCTGGCATTGAGCCCCGCGAGTTCCTGCGCCGCCGCACCCAGCGCCGTGGCGGCGGCCCGCAACGCGGCACCCCGTTCTGCAGGGGCGGTGGCTGCCCAGCCGGCGGCGGCGCTGCGCGCCACCTGCACCGCGTGGCTGGTTTCCTCCGGTCCGGCCTCCGGCACGGTCCAGAGGACTTCGCCGGTGCGCGGGTCCTGGATGGTGATGCCGGCGCCCTCGACCGTTGAATTGCCTGGAGTTGTTTCGGTGGCTGTGGTGGGCATGGTGTTCCTCCCGCCTTTCGGTGCTGGCTTGGTCGGTGGTGGTCAGTGTGGCTCGTGCGGGCCTAGGGCCAGGAGCCTTCTTCCTCGTGGCAGATCAGCATTTCCCGCACCTCGCAGCCGGTGGGCTGGTTCAGGGCGAACAGGATGGCCTGGGCGGTATTGGCGGGGTCGTTGAGCCGGGAATCGTCCTGCGGCTTGTACTGCTCGGTGCGGTCGTCGAAGAAGCGGGTCTTCATGCCGCCCGGGATCATGGTGGTGACGCCGATTTCCCCGCCGGTTTCAGCGGCGAGGGCGTGGCTGAACCCCACCACGCCGAACTTGGAGGCGCAGTACGCGGTGGCGTCGGCCACGGCGCGCTTGCCCAGCGTGGAGGCCACGGTGACGACGCGGCCGTGGGTTTCCTTCAGGTACGGCAGGGCCGCGCGCACCACGGAGACGGTGCCCATCAGGTTCACCCCGATGACCTTCTCCCATTCGGTGGCCTCGACGTCAGCGAGCTTGCCGCACCGGTCGATCCCGGCGGCTGTCACCACGGCGTCCAGGCCACCCAGGGTTTCGGCGGCTTCCCGGACCGCGTGCTCCACGGCCGTACGGTCGGCGACATCCACTTCGAACGCCTTCACCGCGGAGACGGTGCTGATGTCGCGGTCCAGGACCACGGGGGTGCCGCCCGAGCGCAGGACGGCGTCGACGACGGCGGCCCCCAGTCCGGAGGCTCCTCCGGTGACCAGGACGCGGCCGGGCGTGGCGGTTGCAGGTGTTTCTGCGGTCATGGTGTTCCTTTCAACAGGGAATACAAGACAGTTCTGAAATTGGGGATCCGGTCAGCTGACCTTGGCGAGCGCGTCGGCCAGGCCGGTGGTGGAACGGGCCGGATGGAACGGGACCGTGAGGCATTGGCCGCCCCAGCTTTCCACCAGGCCGGCCTCGGGCAGGCGGGCTCCCTTGTAGTCGCCGCCCTTGACCCAGATGTCCGGGCGGAGGCGGTCAAGCGCGGCCTCGGGGGTGTCCTCGTCGAAGACCATCACCGCGTCCACGCATTCCATGGCCAGGAGCAGTTCGGCCCGGTCGTGCTGGCCGATGATGGGGCGCTCGGGGCCCTTGAGCCGGCGCACCGAGTCGTCGGAGTTGAGGCACACGATCAGGCAGTCCCCCAGTTCCCTCGCCGCGGCGAGGGACCGGACGTGTCCGGCGTGCAGCAGGTCGAAGCAGCCGCCGGTGGCCACCACGGTGCCGCCGCGTTCCCGCACTGAGCGGGCCAGGAGCAGGGGTTCTGTGGTGCGCCGGGCGGCGGCGCGTTCGGGTTTACCGGCAGCTGCTTCGTCGTCGCCGGGGTCCGGCAGGGCCGAGACTCCGCCGGCGGCCAGGAAGTCGGCGGCATCGTGAACTGCCAGGGCTGCCGCCTCCGGCAGGCCACGGCCGGCCAGGAGGTGCACCGCGAGGCTGGCGGCCAGGCGGTCACCGGCACCGCAGGGATCACCCGCTTCCACCCGCGGCGCGGGGACGGTGCGGGGAGTGGACTCACCCTCGCGCAGCAGGACCGCCCCTTCCGCGCCCTTGGTGACCAGGACGGCCCGGCTCTGCCAGCGCTCCAGCAGGATCCTGGCCGCATCCGCGGCCGGGTCCGTGGAATCCGGGACCCCGGGAGTCGGCTCCCCGGCGATGGCCTGCACGGCCTTGGTGGCCTCGGCCATGTTGGGGGTCACCACGGCCACGCCCGGAACCGGCGCGGGTCCGGACGGATGGGGATCCCAGACGACGGGGACATCCGGTGCCAGGCGGGCCAGGAGTTCCCGCAGCTGCGGGTTGGCCGCCACGCCCCTGCCGTAGTCGGCCACGATGACCACGCCGGCGTTCTCCACAGCCTGGAGCATTGCGGGGCTGACCTCGGGGACCGGGGTCTTGGCGCACCCCTGGTCGAAGCGGACCACGGGATGGGAGCCGGCGCGGACCCGGGTCTTCACCGGGGACGGGTAGCCCGTGGTCCCGGCGACGAGCCGCACCCCGGCGAGCCGCGCGCGGAGCTGGCTGCCGGCGTCGTCCTCCCCCAGGACCGTCACCAGGGTGACCGGCCAGCCGTCCTGCGCCAGCATCCGCGCCACCAGGCCGGCACCGCCGGCACGGCGCCTGATCCCGGACACATCGACCACCGGAACGGGGGCGTCCGGGCTGAGCCGGGTGGCCTCGCCGGAGAGGTCCACGTCCAGCATCACGTCGCCCACCACCACGATCCTCATGGCCGGCCACCGTTTGCCAGGGACGTGTTCGCCATGGACCTGTCGGCTACAGACCTGTTGGCCAGGGACCGGTCGGCAGGCTCCGGAAGCGCGGCCGGGCTGCGTCGGCCGACTTCCAGGTCGAAGGCACGGCACACCGCATGCAGGGCGATCAAGTGACCCTCCTGGGCGTTGGCGTTGAGGGCGTCGATCATGACGGCCTCGTCGCAGGCCTCCGCCAGCGGGTTTGGGCCCGAGCCGGTCAAGGCCCAGGTGGTCACGTTGAGCCGCGCTGCCACCTCGGCGGCGCGCAGCAGGTTGGGGCTCTTGCCACTGGTGGACAGCAGCATCAGCACGTCACCGGAGCGGCCGTGGGCGCGCACCTGGCGGGCGAAGACGTCGTCGTACCCGTAGTCATTGGCGATCGCCGTCACCGCGGACGATTCGGCGTGCAGGGAGATGGCGGAGAACGGAACCCGCTCGCCATCGAACCGTCCCACCAGTTCGGCAGTCAGGTGCTGCGCCTCGGCGGCCGAGCCGCCATTGCCGGCGGCAAGGAGCCGCTGTCCGCGCAGCAGCCGCTGCGCCAGCTCCACGCCCCAGGCGGCCAGCCGGCCGGACTGGCTGCGGAGCGAATCCAGAGCGGGCAGCACGCTGTCCAGGTGCGCCCTGACAGCGTCGGCACTGTCCGGATCGGCGAAGGTGGCGCCGGGCAGCACGGCCGGCAGTGCAGGGGGCGTCGCCAGCGCGCGAAGGTCGGCTTCGCGCAGGGACCACTCGGCAGTCACAGGGCCGCTCCTTCCATCGGGATCACGCCGGCCGGGGTTCCGGCGGCGGCAAGCTGGTAAGCCTTCTCGGTTTCGGCGGCCACCCGTTCCCACGAATAGCGGGTGCGGGCCCTCCGCTCGCCTGCCTGTCCCAGCCTGGCCCGCAGGTCTGGGTTTTCCAGCAGCAGTGCCAGGGCCGAGCCGATGGCCTCGGGGTCCCGGGGCGGCACGTGCAGGCCGGTGGCGTGGTCCACGACGGTGTCGCGCAGCCCACCCACTGCGGCTGCCACCACCGGCACGCCGCAGGCCATGGCTTCCAGCGGTACGATCCCGAAAGGCTCGTACCACGGGGCGCAGACCACGGCGTCGGCGCTGCGGAAGATGCCTGGCATCTCGCTGCGGGACACCTGCCCCTGCAGCGTGACGTGGTCCGCCACACCCAGCTCCGCGGCGAGGCCCAGCAGGCGGCGGATTTCCGGGTCCGCGTTCAAGGTGGTGGTGTCCGCCCCGCCGCCGACGATCAGGAGTTCGACGTCGTCGAAGCCTGCCGCTTTCAGGTACGGCAGGGCACGGATCACCAAGTCGACGCCCTTGCGTGGCACCAGGCGGCCCACGGAAAGGATGCGGTGGCGGCGGGTCCTTGGGGCCACGGGCCCGGTGGCTCCGAAGACACCCAGGTCAACGCCGCAGGGGGCGATGGAAATCTTGCCGGTGGCGATGCCCATGGCCTTGAGCTCGAAGACCTCGTCGGAACAGGTGGCGATGATGCGGTCCGCGGAGCGTCCCACGCCGGGTTCGAGCCACTGGCGTTCTTCCGGGCTGGTGTCATCGGCACCCTGGTGCCGCCGCTTGACGGTACCCAGTGCGTGGAAGGTCTGGAGCATCGGCACTCGGTACCCGGTGCCGGGCCGCCGTGCCGCGTCCAGGGCGGCCAGGCCGGACATCCAGAAGTGGCCGTGCACCACGTCCGGCGGCCGCTGCCCCCAGTCCCTGGCAACGCCATCGGCCAGTTCACCCATGTAGGGCAGCAGTTCGTCCTTGGGCACGTGGCGGGCCGGGCCGGCATCGACGTGGACCACCTCGAAACGGCTTCCCACCCGGACCCGGGCGGGAAGCTCCGCTGCATCCCGGCGCGTGTAGACGGTGACGTGGTGGCCCCGCTTGGCGAGCGCCTCGGACAGCGCGGCGACGTGCACGTTCTGGCCGCCGGCGTCCACTCCGCCCAGTGCCGCGAGCGGGCTGGCGTGCTCGGAAATCATGGCGATCCTCATGAACTCTTCCTCTCCCCGGCCGGCACGAGGATCCGCTCGTCCCGGCGCTCGTTGGCGGACCGGCGGGGCCGCTTGCGCAGGTCCGCCAGGAGCTCGTCCCAGCGGTCTTGGAACTTGCCCAGCCCGTAGCGTTCCAGCGCTGCCTCCCTTGCGGCGAGTCCCCGCCGTCGGGCTTCCTCCGGATTGGCAACCAGCCGCGCCGCGCAGCGGAGCAGCTCGTCGACGTCGGCGGACACCACGCCGGCTTCCTGCGGCACCGCGCGCGGCGCCTCGGTTGCGGCAAGAACCACCACCGGCATGCCCAGGTGCATGGCCTCCAGGAGCGACAGGCCCAGGGACGTCCAGCGCATCGGGTGCACGTAGGCCCGGCAGCGCGCCAGTTCCCGGTGCAGGTCCTTTGTTTGCAGGTCGCCGCGGGCCGTCAGCCGTGATCCGTCAATGCCGGTGGCGGCGGCAAGCCCCTCGGTCTTCATCCCGAAGACCTGCAGGGGCGCGACGCCGGCGAAGGCCGGCAGCAGGTCGGTGCCCGTCACCCTGCCACGCCGTACCGGCTCGTTGACCACGACGCCCAGTTCAGGCAGTTCGCCGGTGTAGAGGTGGCCGGGGTCGGGAATCCCGTGCTCGATCACCGTGGTGGGGGCCGAACCGTTGTCCCACGCGAGCCGGTTGAAGTGGGTTACGTGGACAACGGGGATGCTGTCCTGGTCCGCGAGCGGGTGCGTAACGTTGGGGAAGTTGCCCTTGGGGGTGTTGTGTTCCACGAAGGCTGCGGGCAGGTCGACGCCGGGGGTGCGTCCCAGCGTGCGGGCCACTTCGTCGATTTCTTCAGGGCGTTGCAGGACGACGGCGTCCACGGCGTCCGCGTCGAGCGTTGCCAGGTCCACCTCCCGCACCAGGTCGGGCCAGTTGCGGCCGGCCCGGCCCAGGCCCCAGGCACCGCCGTCGGCCAGGACGGGCAGGAGGTACTCATGACCGCCCCGCACGAAGGCGTCGGTCCAGGATCCGTGGACATGCCAGAGCAGGATTCTCATTTGTTACGGGCCTTTCTACGGGTACTGACATGCGTGCTGAAGGAGCTCACGCCACTGATGAGGCGTTCCACCGCCGCCACTACTTCCTCCGGCGAGACGGAGTCCAGGCAGGGGTGGCCGGGAACCGGACACACCCTGGCACGTGTCATCCGGCACTCCGCGTTCTGGTCGCCCAGAAGTTCCAGCGGTACCCCGTATGGTGCCCAGCGGATGGCCGGGACCACCGGGGAAAACAGGCAGGCGACCGGTGTACCCACGGCGGCGGCGAGGTGGGCCGGGCCGGTGTTGCCCGTCACCACTGCCTCGGCTCCGGCCATGACGCCCGCCATGGTGTCAAGGTCGGTGCGGCCGCCAAGGTCCAGTGCCGACGGGCCCGCCACCGTGGCGGTCAGCGATGTTTCGCCCGGGCCGCCGGTAACCACCACGCGGTGCCCGGCGCCCTGCAGGAGTTCGACCGCGGCGGCGTGGTGCAGCGGCGGCCAGGCCCTGGCGGGGACGGCAGCGCCCGGATGCACCACGACGTAGGGTTCCGCGCCGACCAGGCCGGTGACGTCCGGAACGGATTTCACGTGCAGCTTTCCGTCGTCGCCGGCGGGCAGCCGGAATCCCGCGGCCTCGGCGATGCCAAGCGCGCGCTCGGCTTCGGGCTGGTCCTCCGGAAAGTCCTCCCCCGGCTTGAGCCGGATGTCGAGGAGGGAGCCCGCATAGTCGGTGGAGGCACCGGTGATGCGCTCCACGCCCGCCAGCCGCAGCAGCAGCGCCAGCGGCAGGGGTGACTGGTGGAAGGAGGTCAGGATCACGGCTTCGGTGATCCTTGAGTTGCGGACATACTCGATCAGCCGGTCCGCGTGCGGGCCTGTCATCTTCGGTGCCGGGTTCATGATCCAGGGGCTGTCCCAGCTGTAGACCTCGGCCACCCCGGGCAGCATGGCCGCGGCAGCTTCACCCTGCCGGCCGCACAACATCACCACGTGGTTGTTCCCGGTTCCGGCGGGGCCCCGCCCGTTCGTTACCGCCCGGACGGCAGGGCCGGCCAGCAGGACGTCGCCCATGCTGTCCAGCCGGGCCACCAGCACCCGGCCCATCAGGGCGCCCACCGGAGCAGCCCGACGGCGGACGCCAGGTCAGGTGCCACCAGCCGCGCCGCGGCCACCTCCTCGGCACGGGTGACGGGAGTGGGTACCAGGACGCCGACGGCGCCAGCGGCTTCCGCGGCGGCAACGTCGGCACCGATATCGCCGATCAGGGCGGCCTGGGACGCAGTGATTCCGAGCTTTTGGCACGCGCTCTGGACCATTCCCGGCGCCGGCTTCCGGCAGGCGCAACCGTCCTGCCCGGAATGGGGGCAAATTTCCCACACGTCGAACGGGCCCAGCAGGTCATCCACTTTGGCGTTGACGCTGGCCACGTCACCGGCGGTGATCAGGCCCCGGGCGATGCCGGACTGGTTGCTGATGACGCCCGTGGCGATTCCCGCCGCCCGGAGGCTGTCCAGCACGTCCCTGGCCCCGGGCATGGGCTGGACCAGGTCCGGATCGCCGTTGTAGGGCACATCCACCACCAGGGTCCCGTCCCGGTCGAACAGGACAGCCCTGAGTTTGGAGGTTTCGGAGCTTTGCATGTCCATCCTGTTCCCTCCTCCTGGTGCCGCTAAACAGGCCGCAAACTTTCCCGGCTTCCGGATTTTGGCCAGGGGGCGGCGCTGAACAGGCAAGATAGCCGTTCGTATCGTGTGGTGCGTTTCCCCGGGTCCGGGGCGGGGACGTTAGTTGGCCCTCCTCCCGCCGCCGAGGCGGCGGTGGGGTCCCGTGCCCGCAGCCGGGTTTCCGGCGCTGCGGAGGTGGCGGAACGGCGTGGCCGGCGCGGCCTGGCGGGCCGGCCGGGAAGCCATGCTGTCTGTGCTGTGGCCGGTGCCGTCGTCGGGCCCGCAGAACTGCGCGCTTGTTTCAAGACGGCGCTGCAGTTCCACCAGCACCTTGGCCAGGCGGCGGGAAACCTGCATTTGCGACATGCCCAGCCGTTTGCCCAGCTGGACCTGCGTTTCCTCGCAGAAGTACCGGCGGTAAAGGAGTTCCCGGTCCGCGTCGGTGAGGTCCTGCATGGCCTCCCGGAGGCAGGCCAGCTCTTCCAGCCGTTCCAGAGGCGTGTCCGGGCAGGCCAGCATTTCGCCGATGGACGGTGCATCGGAGTTCGGGTTGGCGGCGTCCAGGGAATCCGGGTGCATGCTGCTGGCTGCCGAGATGGCCTCCTGGACCTCTGCGGGATCCGTTCCCAGTTCGCCGGCCAGTTCCTCCACGCTCGGGCTCCTGCCCAGCGACTGGGTGAGCTCCGGTTCTGCCCTGAAAAGCCGGGTGCGCAGGTCCTGGATATGCCGCGGTGGACGTACCACCCACGTCCGGTCGCGCAAGTATCTTTTGAGTTCGCCGGTGATGGTGGGCGCGGCGTAGGCGGGGAAACTTTCGCCCTTTTCCTGGTCGAAGCCGCGGGCGGCTTTCACGAGTCCAAGGTAGGCCACCTGGTTCAGGTCGGCCCGTTCACGGCCACGGGCCTCGAAGCGGGCGGCCAGGGCCTCGGCCAGGTCCAGGTATTTCAGGACCAGCTCGTTCTCGAAGGTTTCCCGCAGCCGTCCTGACGGGGCGGCCGGGCCTTGGTTCTGTTGCGGTTCTGGATGCGGCTGGTGGACTGGCGTAGTATCCACGGCGAGTGCGGCAAAGGATTCGGGCATGGGTGTTATCCCTCGGTCTGGGTTCCGAAAGCCTGCGGCAAGACTTAGAAGCAGCAAATCATAAGGTTGCTTATAATTCAATCCTTCCCCGTTGTAGGCTCGGCATGTAAGCGGTAACCGGCCCGAGGATTCCAAAGGAGCCTTCGTCATGCGCATTGCCATCACCGGAGCCAGTGGAAACGCGGGGACCGCGTTGCTGCGAAACCTCCAGGGCCAGCTTTCCCACAAGCCCGGCAGCCTGCAGCTGGTTGGCATCAGCAGGCGCCGGCCGGACACCTCCGAAGCGCCGTACGCCGGGGTGGAATGGCACACCCTGGACGTGGGCGCCGGGGAGGACAGGCCACTGCTGGAGCGTGCGCTCGCGGGGGCGGACGCCGTGGTCCACCTTGCATGGCAGATCCAGCCGAACCGCGACCTGGACCTCCTGCACCGGACGAACGTCACGGGGACCGCCAACGTCCTGGCGGCCGCCAAGGCCGGCGGGGTGAAACAGGTCGTCTGCGCCTCCTCGGTTGGTGCCTACAGCAGCTCAAGCAAGGGCCAGCGCAGGGACGAATCCTGGCCGGCCACAGGGATGGCAGGCTCCCACTACAGCCGCCACAAGGCAGAGCAGGAAGAGCTCCTCGACCAGTTCATGGCCCGGGAGCCGGCCATCGCCGTGGCCCGGCTCCGGCCCGGGCTCATCTTCCAGGGAAGCGCCGGCAGTGAAATCGGGCGGTACTTCCTGGGACGCGTCATTCCCCGCCTCCTCCCCGGCAAGCCCTGGACTCCGGTGCTCCCGGCGCCGGATAACTTGATCTTCCAGGCAGTCCACGCCGACGACGTGGCGGAGGCGTACTGGCGGGTGGTGGACCAGCGCGCCAGCGGTGCCTTCAACATTGCCGCCGAACCGGTCCTGGATCCGCGGGAACTGGCGCGCATCCTTGGCGCGAAGAGAATCCTCCCCATCCCCATGCGGCTGCTCCATGCCCTGGTGGACCTCACGTGGCGCGCGCGGATCCAGCCCACCGACGCCGGCTGGGTGGAGATGGCCGCGGGGGCGCCCATCATGGACACGGACCGGGCATGGCGAGTACTTGGATGGGAACCGAAAATGTCATCGGTGGACGCCGTGAAGGAACTTTTGGCCGGGTTGGGAACGGGGAAGGGAGTGTATCCCTCCCCCGTCCTCCGGCCACGCCGGCCCTAGGTGTACTTCCCAGCCAACGAAACGGCGGTCGAAACGCGCCGGATGACGCCGGCGCGTGGATCGCCGCAGTGCGGACGCTGTTAAATTCCGGTCCGCGGCATCCGGTCCCGGTCGTCGGGAACCTCGTTCCGGGCAGCGTCGCCCTTCCGGAGGGCCTCATCCTTCCGGAGGGCCTCATCCTTCCGGAGAGCCTCGTCATTCCGGATTGCGTCGTCGCCGTCCCTCGCGTCTCCCCGCCGCAGGTCGTCGCGGCTCCGCAGGTTGTCACCGTCCCGCAGTTCCCCGCGGGATACTTCGTCATTCCGGTATTCCCCCGCGGTTGTGTCCACGGGCCTGTCCCCTGGGCCCGGCTGGCCGGCAAGGCCGTCTTCGCGCCGTAGTCCGTCCCGGTCCGCTTCGGGGTAGGTGCCCCCGGCGAAGGCATCGCGGCGCGCGGCGCCGCGCCGGCCGTCGTCGACACGCCCGTCGTCGACACGCCCGTCGTCGACATGTCCGTCGTCGTCATGCCGGTCGCTGGCATGCCGTTCGCCGACCAGCCGGTCATTGATATGCCCATCCCGGGCGGGCCCGCCGTCGACTCCTGTATCCGCCGGCCGCCCGCCGACCGGACCGCCGTCCCGGGCGGTCCCGCCCCGGCCTCCGTCGGCAGTGACGTCCGGATCGAGCTCGTCAGCCTTGCGGGCACGGCTGGCAACATCACTGCGCAGCGTTTGGGCCTCCCGGGCCTGCTGCTCGGCTTCCTGGCGCAGCCGCGCCGCATTGACCTGGGCCTGCTCGGCGTCGGCCCGCGCCCTGATGGCCTTGGCCTCGCGTTCGCGGGCGTCGATTTCCATGTTTTCAGCCTCGCGCCGGATTTCCGCGGCCTTTTCCCGGTGCTCCTGGTCCCGCTTTTCCTGCATTGCCCGCCGGCGCCTTCCGCTGGCAAGGAACAGCACTGCGATCAGGACCACTACGACAACAGCAACAACCACCCATACCCACGGGGCTGTGTCCATTTTTCCCACCACTTTCCACTTCGTTGTGACCGGGCAGGCCCGCGCCATTCCGGCTGACTTTTCAGGAACGGTTTACATTCCGATTAGCAAGGGTACTTACCTTTCATTAGTAATCATGCTTATTATTTTACGGCCAGTATTGCTGGTTCTTGATCAACAACCGGCCTTCTTGGAAAGAGAGAGCGAAGATGACAGAGAACCAATGGCCCGAGGACCCGGCTTACACGGCTCCCCCCGCCAGCACAGGACTCCCTGGTGAGCGGCCTGCCACCACGTTCCCGTCCGCCGCCACTCCCGCCGCCGGCGGGACCGGCTACGCAGACGACTCCGGACTGTCCCGCAAGGACGCCGCCAAGGAAGAAGCAGCCGACGTTGCCCGCACTGCCGCCGGCTCCGCCCAGAACGTGGCGCAGACCGCGAAGGAGGAAGCCGCGAATGTGGCGTCCGAGGCGAAGGCCAGCGCGCAGGATCTCCTCCAGCAGGCCAGGACCGGCCTGACCAGCCAGGCCGGCACGCAGCAGCAGAAAGCAGCCGAAGGCATCCGCAGCATCTCCGGCCAGCTGCACAGCATGGCCAGCGCCCCGGACCAGCAGGGCGTGGCCAGCGACCTGATCCGGCAGGCAGCGGAGCGCACCTCCTCCATGGCCACCTGGCTGGAAAACCGTGAACCCGGCGACCTGCTCAACGAGGTCCAGCGCTTCGCCCGCAACCGCCCCGGCACCTTCCTGCTCCTGGCCGCCGGCGCCGGCGTCCTGGCAGGCCGCCTCACCCGCGGCCTCACCGCAGGAGCACCCGAAACCTCCACGTCCCGCAGCGGCGCGGCAGGCCTGTCCGGGTACTCCGGCACAACCTACGGTGACCAGTACAGCGGCACCTATGCCCCGGCCGCCGGCGGAACAGTTCCGCCGCCACCAGTCCAGCTCCCGGGGCCCGCAACCACGACCGCGGGGTACGACGGCGGAGCCCCGGGCAGCAGCTACCCGGAAGCCGCGGGTACCGCCAGTGGCCTCGACAGCCCTCAGCTGGTGGAGGAACCATGGTCCGGCAACCAGCTCTCCGACGACCCGCTCCGTGACCGCGCACTCGCCGACGATCCAATGGGCAACGATCCCCTGACGCAGGACCGCACCCGGGGCGGCCAGGGCGGCGGCCTGTGATGAGCAGCCAGATTCCCGAACCCCCGCCGAGTGCGGCGCATGTGAAGGCCGATAACGCCTCCCTGGGCGAGTTGCTCGGGGACGTGA
>NZ_JBTZSU010000050.1:0-24402 GCF_054890965.1 Arthrobacter sp. C152 | reverse complement strand
CAGCGCGGTCAGGTAGGCCATGGTGTCCGGGGCCGGGCGCAGGCTCACGCACCGCTCACCCACGGCACGGGACGCACGCTTGGCAACCGAGGCGGGGTCCCGCCGGTACGCGGCGGCGCGGACGGCGGCGATGATGGCTTTGTCGCCTGCGCCGGTGAGGGTGCCGGCGAAGATGCCGGTGTCGGCGGCGAGCTCCTCGTCCACCGCGGCACGGTCCTCAACGGACAGGCAGATGGTTTCCCGCACCAGCAGCGTGGCCCGCCACTCATTCAACGATCCGGCCCGGAAAGCGGCGAACGTATGCGGCATCCCGGTCAGGGCCTTGGCCAAGCCCAGCAGCCGGGAACCCTTCGCCGGCGACTCCCGCCTGGCAAGTGCAATCTGCGCCGCCACCCCGGCACCCACCCCATCTACCGGTAAGCCAGCGGCGGCCTGCTCCCGCCGCTGGCACAGGTCGAAGGCAACGGCGGCTTCAGCCTGCTTGGCGGCTGCCAGGGATTTCAGGTCCTCCAGCCCGCGGATCTGGTCAATCAAACCCGGACCATCAGCGGCCGACGGAACGGAACGCAGCAGAGCCAGAACATCAGCAAGAGTGGGAGACAGGGGAACGGATCCGATCGGAAGAGCAGGCGTGGGCAGAGGAGAACCAGCAGCCACGGGCGCCTGGCGCTCCGCCTGCAGCACTGTTGCCGTCCCCAAAACCGCTTCCATAACCAAAGTCTTCCAGCAGGGTGTTACACCGGCACCAAACCGAAATCCCTATGTGGATAACGACTGGGAATTCGACCGGCAATCCACAGGCAGGAAAAGCCTGTCGGTCCCACCGCCTAGACTTGTAGGCACCATGGATATGTTGTTTGACCCGTACTCTGACGGACCCTTCAAGGCCGCTCCTGCAGCCACCGCCCGCACCAAGTCGCCCTCGGAAGGCGCTGTGGGGGCACCGGCCGGCGGCGGCCACGTCCACGCAGAGCGCGCACCGGAAGGGCAACACCGGAGCCACCGCCTGGACCCCGCCAAGCTGCTGGAGGGGCTGAACCCGCAGCAGGAGGAAGCGGTGAAGCACGCCGGCTCGGCGCTGCTGATCGTGGCCGGCGCCGGGTCCGGCAAGACGCGGGTGCTCAGCAACAGGATCGCCTACCTCATCGCCACCGGCCGCGCCCATCACGGCGAGATCCTGGCCATCACCTTCACCAACAAGGCAGCGGCGGAAATGCGCGAGCGCATCGAGGCGCTGGTGGGTGGCCGCGCCAAGATCATGTGGATTTCAACGTTCCACTCGTCCTGCGTCCGGATCCTGCGCCAGGAAGCGGCAAACGTGGGGCTGAAGTCCAACTTCTCCATCTACGATTCCGCCGACTCCCTGCGGCTGGTCACGCAGGTGTCGAAGGCCCTGGACCTGGACCCGAAGAAGTTTGCGCCCAAGGCCATCCAGCACAAGATTTCCGCCTTGAAGAACGAACTCATCGATGCCGATTCCTTTGCCTCGGCGGCCAACTACAACGACCCGTTCGAGCAGGCCGTGGCGGACGTCTACAAGGGCTACACGCAGCGGCTCCGCCAGGCCAACGCCATGGACTTTGACGACCTCATCGCCGAAACCGTCTTCATGTTCAGGGCCTTCCCGGCACTGGCCGAGTCCTACCGGCGGCGGTTCCGGCACGTCCTGGTGGACGAATACCAGGACACCAACCACGCGCAGTACGCCCTGGTGCGCGAAATCGTGGGCGAGGGGCCCGGGGCGTCGGAGCTGACCGTGGTGGGCGACTCGGACCAGTCCATCTACGCCTTCCGCGGCGCCGACATCCGCAACATCGTGGAGTTTGAAAAGGATTACCCCGAGGCCCGCACCATCAAGCTGGAACAGAACTACCGCTCCACGCAAAACATCCTCAGCGCCGCCAACTCCGTCATTTCCCGGAACCCCAACCGCCCGGAGAAGCGGCTGTGGACCGCCGAGGGTGAAGGCCACAAGATCGTCGGCTACGTGGGCGAGAACGAGCACGACGAAGCACAGTTCATCGCCAAGGAAATCGACCGGCTCCAGGACGAGGACAATCTCCGCCCCGGGGACGTCGCCATCTTCTACCGCACCAACGCCCAGTCCCGCTCCATCGAGGACGTCCTGGTCCGGGTCGGCCTGCCGTACAAGGTGGTGGGCGGCACCCGGTTCTACGAGCGCAAGGAAATCAAGGACGCCCTGGCCTACCTGCGGGTCCTGGTCAATCCGGACGACGACGTCAACCTCCGCCGGGTACTGAACGAACCCAAGCGCGGCATCGGAGACCGTGCCGAGGGCGCCGTGGCCGCACTGGCCCAGCGCGAACGCATATCCTTCATGGCCGCCGCCCGACGCGCGGACCAGGCGCCCGGGATGGCCACCCGCTCCGTCAACGCCGTCCTCGGGTTCGTGAAACTCCTCGATGACCTGGCTGAAGTGGCGGCGGGCTCCGGCGCGGCCGCAGCGCTCGAAGCCGTCCTGGAACAGACCGGTTACCTCGCCGCCCTGCGCTCCAGCACCGACCCCCAGGATGAGTCCAGGGTGGAGAACCTGGCCGAACTCGTCGCCGTCGTCCGTGAATATGAGCAGGAGAACCCCGAAGGCAGCCTCGCCGCGTTCCTGGAGCAGGTCTCCCTGGTGGCGGACGCCGACCAGATTCCGGACGCCCCCGGCGCGGACATCGACTCCGCGGTGGCCGAAGCCAAGCGGCTGGGCGTGGTGACCCTCATGACGCTTCACACAGCCAAGGGACTCGAATTCCCCGTGGTGTTCCTCACCGGCATGGAACACGGGCTCTTTCCGCACCAGCGCTCCGCCACCGACCCCAAGGAACTCGCTGAGGAACGCCGCCTGGCCTACGTGGGCCTCACCCGCGCCCGCAAACGGCTGTACGTCACCCGGTCCGAGGTGCGCAGCATGTGGGGCCAGAGCCAGTACAACCCGGCCAGCCAGTTCCTCGAGGAGATACCCGCCGAGCTCCTGGATTGGAAGCGGGAAGGCACCAGCCGGCAGTCGTGGGGAGGCGGCGGCTCGATTGGCTCAGGGCGGTACAGCGGATCATTCTGGGGTGCCGGGACCGCTCGCGGTGCCGCGGCTGATTCGTCCGCCGGGTTCAATGCCGATGTCCCTGCATTCATCGCCAAGAACCGGGTGCAGCCGCAGAAGGAAATCATCGCCGTCAGCGTGGGGGACAGGGTCAACCACACCAGCTTCGGCAACGGAACAGTCCTTGCGCTTGAAGGGGCAGGGGACAAGACAGTTGCCAAGGTGACGTTCGACGTCGGCGAAAAGCGCCTGCTGCTGCGCTACGCGCCGCTCACCAAGCTCGACGCCTAAGCCCCTCCGCACCGGCACACGCCGGGGAGGCGGCCATGGCTACGTGGCCGGGCAGGCTTCGGCGATGAGCCGGCGGGCCATGTCGACGGCGCGCTGTCCGTAGGTGCCGCCGTCGAGGACGGCGGCGGTGGCGTAAGCCCCGTTGAGGACAATGAGGAGCTCGTCGGCGATCCGGCCGGGGTCATCGGCCCCGGCAGTGCCAGCCAGGGAGCAGAACCAGTCGCGGACCTGCTGTTTGTGGCTGACCGCTGCGAGATGGGCCGGGTGCTGCCCCTCGGGAAACTCCGTGTTCGTGTTCAGCATGGGGCATCCCCGGTAGGTCGGCCCGGCGCAGTCCGTGGCCAGCACGTGAAAGACGGCGATGAGCTTGTCGCGCGGATCACCATGTTCGCCGGCAGCTTCGCGCATGCGCTCGAACCAGGCATCTGCGCGGCCTTCAACGTACGCGGTTGCGAGGGCGTCTTTGGTGGGGAACTGGCGGTAGACGGTGGCGTTGCCGACCCCGCATTCCTTGATGACGGTATCCATTCCCACGGCCCTGACTCCGCGCGTGTAAAACAGGCGCGTGGCGACCTGAAGGATATTTCGCCGGTTTTCTTCACCAGTCCTGCGCACCGGCACACTCCTTAAGATCCTCGGTTCGGTCTGCTTAGTTTGACAGACGGAACGATCCGTCACAAACTTGGGAATGATCCGTCACATCAGGGTGACGCTCCCTACACCATCTGGAGAACAGCATGAAGACCGCAGTCCTCGGAACCGGCATGGTTGGCCGGACCATCGCCGCCCGCCTCGCTGAACTCGGCCACACCGTTGCCATGGGCACCCGCGATCCCGAAGCAACGCTTGCCCGCAGTGAGGCTGACGGAACCAGGCCCTTCGCCGCCTGGGCAGCCGAAAACAGCGGCATCGCCGTCACCGGCTTCGCCGATGCCGCAGCCGGTGCAGAACTCATCGTCAATGCCACCAACGGCGGCGCCTCCCTCGACGTGCTGCGCCAGGCCGGGGAGGAAAACCTCGACGGCAAGATCATCCTCGACATCGCCAACCCGCTGGACTTCAGCAACGGCATGCCGCCAACCTTGTTCGTGAAGGACACCGATTCGCTGGGCGAGCAGATCCAGCGGGCCTTCCCCGGAGCCCGCGTGGTGAAGTCCCTCAACACCATGAACGCCGACCTCATGGCCCGCCCGGACCGGCTCTCCGATCCCGGCACCGTCTTCATTTCCGGCAATGATGACGCCGCCAAGGACACCGTCGGCACCCTGCTGAAGGACTTTGGCCACCAGGACGTCATCGACCTCGGCGACATCAGCACGGCCCGGGGAACCGAAATGCTGCTGCCCGTCTGGCTCCGGCTTTGGGGCGCCCTCGGGACGCCGGCATTCAACTTCAAGATCGTCCGCTGACCTCCGGGGGCCGCATCCGCGGCCCCCGCAACGCCGGGAGTGGCCGCTCGCAGCGGGCGTCCCCCGTCGGTCCGGCCGCGCGGCATAATGGAGGCCATGCGACGGACTGTTTGGGGGATGCTCGCCGCCCTGCTGCTGGTGGCCACGGCCTGCTCCGTGACCACCGAAGACCCCTCCTACGTCCCCCCACCGCCGCTGCCGCCGATGGAGCAGCTGGCCAAGGCGCCCCTGGCTGACCCCAAGGGATTTTCTTCAGGGGGCGGGGACGTCCTGTCCTTCATCACGGAGGACCGCAGCATTGCCTGCTCCCTCACGTCCGCCCGTGGGGAACACCTGAACCTTCCCTATGAGCAGAACCGGTACAGCGACGCCGGGAACAATAAACTGCCCATCGTCCCGGTGGCGCACTGCGAACTCGCACGGTACCCCGCGCCCCGGGGCGCAGACATCAGGGACGACTGCGCCGGAACGAATTTGGGCTACCTTGGCGGGGTGGCCTTCCTGGCCCCCGACAACGCCCTGTATGGTGAGTGCCGCTCCGGCGTCACATCCATGGAAGCCGCTTTCGGCCCCCGGGGGAGCAGGTCCGGACCGCTGGCCCAGCTGCACGTGCTGGCCGATGGGCAGAACCTCGAGCGCAACGGACTCCGCTGCTCCGCCTACAACGGCGGTGTGGCATGCGGAAACGTCTCCGCCGGCGTCGGATTCTTTGTTTCCACGGAACGTTACGAACTGCTCCCGGAGCCGGGCGGAAGTCCTTCCGCTGCCCCCGCCGAGGGCCCAAAAACCCCGTAAATCCGCGGTTTTTCTACGCCTCATAGAATAGTGTCGTTACTCACATAAGAGGTAGTCTGGGACGGCCCGGTCCCTCCAAAGGACTAGAGTTCCCCATGGAGCATTACGCCGCGTGGCTCGTTTCCAGACAGGCCGCCGGTGCGTGCAATCCGCAGCCCGGTCATCGTCTTTTCGATGGTGTCCGACTGTTCAGAAACTACTTCGACGTAGAAGGACACTAAACCGTGGACCTGTTTGAATACCAGGCGCGCGATATGTTCGAGGCGCACGGTGTACCCGTGCTGGCCGGCATCGTGGCGCACACCCCAGAAGAAGCAAAGGCAGCTGCCGAAAAGATCGGTGGAGTGACTGTTGTCAAGGCACAGGTCAAGGTTGGCGGCCGCGGCAAGGCCGGCGGCGTCAAGGTCGCAAAGTCTGCCGACGAAGCGCTTGAGCACGCCACCAACATCCTGGGCATGGACATCAAGGGCCACACCGTCAACAAGGTGATGATCGCCCAGGGTGCGGACATCGCCGAGGAATACTACTTCTCCGTCCTGCTGGACCGGGCCAACCGCAACTACCTGGCCATGTGCTCGGTTGAAGGCGGCATGGAAATCGAACAGCTCGCCGTCGAACGCCCCGAAGCGCTGGCCAAGATCGCCATCGATCCCGCCGTGGGCATCGACCAGGCCAAGGCTGACGAAATCGTCGCAGCCGCGGGCTTCGCCGAGGAACTGCGCGGCAAGGTCGCCGGCGTCATCCTCAAGCTCTGGGACGTCTTCAAGAAGGAAGACGCCACCCTCGTGGAGGTCAACCCGCTCGTCAAGACCGGCGCCGGCGACATCGTCGCCCTGGACGGCAAGGTCTCCCTGGACGAGAACGCCGACTTCCGCCACCCCAAGCACGCGCACCTTGAGGACAAGGACGCCGCAGACCCCCTTGAGGCCAAGGCAAAGGCGCAGGACCTCAACTACGTCAAGCTCGACGGCGAAGTGGGCATCATCGGCAACGGCGCCGGCCTGGTCATGTCCACCCTCGACGTCGTGGCATACGCCGGCGAGAACCACGGCAACGTGAAGCCCGCCAACTTCCTGGACATCGGCGGCGGCGCCTCGGCAGAGGTCATGGCTGCCGGCCTGGACGTCATCCTGGGCGACGAGCAGGTCAAGTCCGTGTTCGTGAACGTCTTCGGCGGCATCACCGCGTGTGACGCTGTCGCCAAGGGCATCGTCGGTGCGCTGGCCGAACTCGGCCACTCTGCCAACAAGCCGCTGGTCGTCCGCCTCGACGGCAACAACGTCGAGGAAGGCCGCCGCATCCTCACCGAGGCCAACCACCCGCTGGTTACCCTGGCCGCCACCATGGACGAGGGCGCCGACAAGGCCGCCGAGCTCGCCAACGCAGCTAAGTAAAGGGACGCACCATGTCTATCTACCTCAACAAGGACTCCAAGGTCATCGTCCAGGGCATCACTGGCGGTGAAGGCACCAAGCACACCGCCCTGATGCTCAAGGCCGGCACCAACATCGTGGGCGGCGTCAACGCCCGCAAGGCCGGCACCACCGTCCTGCACGGTGACACCGAAATCAACGTCTACGGCACCGTCAAGGAAGCCATGGCGGAAACCGGCGCGGACGTCTCCATCGTCTTCGTCCCGCCGGCATTCACCAAGAACGCCGTCGTCGAAGCCATCGAGGCCGGCATCGGCCTGGTCGTCGTCATCACCGAAGGTGTTCCCGTCCAGGACTCCGCCGAATTCTGGGCCCTGGCCCAGGCCACGGTTGACGCCGACGGCAACCAGGTCACCCGCATCATCGGCCCGAACTGCCCCGGCATCATTACGCCCGGCGAAGCCCTGGTGGGCATCACGCCCGCCAACATCACGGGCAAGGGCCCGATCGGCCTGGTCTCCAAGTCCGGCACCCTGACCTACCAGATGATGTACGAACTGCGCGACCTGGGCTTCTCCACCGCCATCGGCATCGGCGGTGACCCCATCATCGGCACCACCCACATCGACGCCCTGGCCGCGTTCGAAGCCGATCCCGAGACCAAGGCGATCGTCATGATCGGCGAAATCGGCGGCGACGCCGAAGAACGCGCCGCGGACTTCATCAAGGCCAACGTCACCAAGCCGGTCGTGGGCTACGTGGCCGGTTTCACCGCCCCCGAAGGCAAGACCATGGGCCACGCAGGCGCCATCGTCTCCGGCTCCGCCGGAACCGCCCAGGCCAAGAAGGAAGCCCTCGAGGCAGCCGGCGTGAAGGTCGGCAAGACGCCGTCCGAAACCGCCAAGCTGCTCCGCGAGGTTTACGCCGCGCTCTAGGCAGTACTGCGACACGCGGGGCCACCCCCGGCCGGTCCGTCCAACGGAACGGCCTGGGCTTGGCCCCGCGTTTGCCGTTTAACGGCACCGCACTACGCCTCCGGCCGCTGGACTGCGTAACGCATGCCCCGGATGTCCGGCGTCGAGTAGGGTTTAAGAGGCAAAACGGGCCACGGCGCCCAGGCAGGGGAGCAGGATGGCAGAGGCACGGCGCACGCTGGTGGACGTCGTTGTGGACAAAGTCCTCGAGCACATCCTCAGTGGCGAGATTAAGCCCGACGACGCCCTGCCGCCGGAAGCGGACATCGCCAAGGAGTCCGGAGTCAGCAGGCTGACGGCCCGCGAGGCCATGAATGTCCTCAAAGCCCAGAACGTCGTGTACGTCAAACGCGGGCTTGGCACTTTCGTCAATCCGCCCGAGCGGTGGACCGGCCTGGACGCCATCATGCAGTCCGCCTCCAGGGGGGTGGCCTCCGAGCAGGTGGCGCTGCTGCTGCTGGAGGTCCGCCGCATGGTGGAAACGGGTGCCGCGGAACTGGCGGCAGTCCGGCACAGCGACGATGACATCGCCGCGATGGAACGCACCGTTCAGGAGATGGAAGCCGCCCACCATGCAGGCGACGTGGACGCCCTGACAGTTGCTGACATCGCCTTCCATGACCGGATCCTGCGCGCCTCCGGCAACCCGTTCGTTCCGGCGCTGCTGGGCCAGTTGTCGACGCTCCTGTTCGCCATGCGCCGGGCAACGTCCGCTTTTCCCGACGTGCAGCGCCATGCCATCCACCACCACAAGCTGGTCCTGGCCGCCATCGCGTCCGGCGAGCCGGCAACCGCCCGCTCCGCCATGGACGCGCACATCACCCAGACCTTCGAGGACTACGAGCACTACCTCGCCGAGGCAAGCCGCACCGGCGCCACGGCAGGCTAAGTCCCGCCCTTTCCGCCGCTGAGCCAACCGCGCAGCTGCCTGCAGCCAAGGCTGCCCCGGCTCCTTGCCCGCTCTGTTGACGCCCTTCCAACCCTGTGACTAGAATCTCATCTAGACATCAGACATCTGATATCAATATCCCCCCAAAATGCCGCCAGCCAAAGGAGTCGTTATGTGCGCGCATTCCCTGTTCAAGGGTCCCCACACCACCACCGGAGCGCAGCGATGAGCGCCCGCGCCGCAGCCCCCGCCCTCGGTGACCTGGGGGAGGCCACCCTCCGCAAGGTCCGCCGGCGGCTCATGCCACTGATCGTCCTCCTCTACTTCATCGCCTATCTCGACCGGAACAATGTCGGCTTCGCCAAGCTCGGCATGCAGGGCGACGTGGGCCTGACCGAAGCCGCCTATGGCCTCGGTGCCGGCATCTTCTTCCTCGGCTACGCGCTGCTCGAAATCCCGAGCAACGGCGGGATGTACCGCTACGGTGCCCGTAAGTGGATTGCCCGCATCCTCATCAGCTGGGGCATCTTCGCCACCGCCATGTTCCTGGTGAACGGTGAAGCCACTTTCTATGTCATCCGCTTCCTGCTGGGCGCGGCGGAGGCCGGCTTCTTCCCCGCCATCCTCTTCTACCTGACCCTCTGGTTCCCGGCCGCGCAGCGCGTGACCGTGCTGGGCATCTTCATCCTTGCCCAGCCCATCTCCAACGCCCTGGGTGCCCCGGTGTCCGGCATGCTGCTGGGACTCGAAGGCGTTGCCGGGCTCCACGGCTGGCAGTGGCTCTACATCATCGAAGGCATCCCTGCCATCATCCTCGGCATCATCACCCCCTTCGTCATGACGGACCGCCCCGAGCACGCCAAATGGCTCAAGCCCGAGGAGCGCGAATGGCTCTCCAACACCATGGCCGCGGAGCTGGCCCACAAGCAGAAGTCCGGCAACCACAACTTCCTGGCTGGCCTGAAGGACCCCCGCACCATCGCCTACTCGGCGCTGTACTTCGGCCTGGTCTGCGGCATCTACGGCCTGGGACTCTGGCTGCCCACCATCGTCAAGGCGCTGGGCAAGTTCGACGCAACGCAGGTGGGGTTCATCGTCTTCATCCCGTACGCCATCGCGGCGGTGTTCGTTTACTTCTGGAGCAAGCGGTCCGACCGTACCGGCAACCGCGTCTGGCATGCCAGCGTGAGCATGGTGCTCGCCGCCGTCGGCCTCCTGGGTGCCGGCTTCCTGCTGCCGGTCAATGCCGTGCTTGCCATGGTCTTCCTGACCCTGGCAGCCATGGGCATCTACTCCGCCATCGCCCCCTTCCTGGCCATGCCCTCCGCCGCCCTCACCGGCGCCGCCGCGGCCGCCGGGCTGGCGATGGTCAACTCGCTCGGCAACCTCGGTGGCTTCGTGGCCCCCTACATCGTGGGCATCCTCAAGGACGCTACGGGCAACAGCCAGAGCGGCCTGGTCTTCCTTGCCGCCTGCCTCGCCGTGACCGCCGCCGCCACCTACCTTTACGCCCGCAAGCGCCCGGAAGGTGTCTCCGCTCCCGGAGCAACCGTTCCAGCCGCCGAAACCCACTAGGAAACATCAATGACTGAACAGCACACCTTTCCCGCAGAGCGCACCGTCGTCCTGACCGGAGCGGCCTCGGCGCGCGGCATCGGGCGGGCCACCGCCGACCGGCTGGCGGCCGATGGCTGGTCCATTGCCATCCTGGACATCAACGCCGAAGACGCCCAGGCGGCCGCCGCGGAAATCGGCTCCAACCGGGCCGTCAAGGCCATTGGCGTCGGCGCCGACGTCTCGGACGAAGCCTCGGTGGACCGCGCGATCACCGAAATCGAGCAGGCCCTTCCGCCGATCGTCGGACTCGTCAACCTCGCCGGCATCAGTTCCCCGACGCCCTTCATGGAAACCACCGTGGCGGAGTGGGACAAGGTGTTCGCCATCAACATGCGCGGAACGTTCGTCGTGTCCCAGCGGGTGCTCAAGGGCATGATCGAACGGCGGCTGGGGCGGATCGTCAGCATCTCCTCCATCTCCGCCCAGCGCGGCGGCGGCACGTACTCCAAGGTGGCGTACAGCGCATCCAAGGCGGGAATCCTCGGATTTACCCGCGCGCTGGCCCGCGAGGTGGGCGAGCACAACATCACCGTCAATGCCATCGCCCCCGGCCCGATCGACACGGACATCATGGGCGGCACCCTCACGGATGAACGCAAGGCCCAGATGTCCGAGGGGATCATGATGGGGCGCGTCGGGACCCGTGAGGAAGTGGCGGCCCTGATCGCGTTCCTGCTGGGTGCAGACGCCGGCTACATTACGGCCGCCACCTACGACATCAACGGCGGCCTCCAGGTCTCCTGACACCTGCCGCCGCTGCCGGTGCCGGGCGGATCACCATCCGTGCGGCACCGGCAGGGGACGGAGGACGACGGCGGGAGCTGCGGTTTGCCGCGGTTCCTGCGGCTATAGGATTTCTACATGGCAACCAAGAACCAGGCCTCGAGCGGCGTCAGCAGGCAGGTCCTCGCCGACCACGTCTACGAAGCACTTCTTGTTGCCCTCATGGACGGCCGGTTGGAGGCCGGAACGCCGGTGAGCATCGACGGCATGGCGCGCGAGCTTGACGTCTCACCAACGCCGGTGCGCGAGGCGCTGGCCCGCCTTGAGGCCACGGGCATGGTCCGGCGGATGGCCCTGCGCGGATACCGGGTGGCGCCGCTGTTCTCCCCGGAAGAACTGTCCGACCTCATGGACGCCCGGCTGGTCATCGAGCCCGCCAACGCGTTCATGGCCTGCAAGCATGCGGATGCGGGACTGACCGCAAAGCTGGAGGAGGCCATCGAGGATCTGAAGGCGGCTCCGCGCGGCCCGTCCTTTTCCGAGTTCCGCGCCTACTGGGAAGCCGATGAACGGTTCCACCGCCTCATCGCCGAGTCCGCGGACAACCAGTTCCTGCTGTCCGCGTACAACGCGCTTGGTGGCCAGGTGCAGCGGTTCCGGTTCTTCGGTGGCCTGGGCGTTACGGACGCCGACTTCGCCATCGCGGAGCACACCGAAATCCTGCGCGCCTTCGAGGCCGGCGACGCCGACCTCGCCCGGCAAAAAATGATCGCCCACATCGAGGGCGTTAAGCAGCGTTCGCAGCACGACAGCGAAGTGCACACCTAACAGCGTGCGGTCCCGGAAGAGGGACCGGTTCATCACCCGCCGCCGGCCTGGAGGCAGCCCCTGGACCTTGACAGCCCCGCTTGGAACATAGATCCTATAGGAAATGTGATTGAGGATTTGGAGTGACAATGCCGTACACCGCAGAAAACTGGCCCATCGCCGCCGCCCTGCTGCAGTTCCCCGGAACCAGGCCCGACGGGTCCGCCGCCCAGGACGCACCCGCCAGCGAGTGGCAGCGGGTCTTCGAGGAAGTGGCCGACGCCGGTTTCAGCAACGCCGACCTCACCGACAGCTGGGTCCGCCCCGGAGACCTCTCCAGCGCGCGGCTCGATGAGCTGAAGTCCGCCGCCACCGCGGCAGGCCTGGGACTTCCCTCCATCTCGGCCATCCGCCGGAGCGTCATCGAGGAAGGAAAGTGGGAGGAGAACCTGGCCTACACCCACCGGACCCTCGAAGCCGCCGCGCACCTCGGCTGCGAAGTTGTCTCCATCGGCCTGCACCAGGCCATCACCCCCGAACAGCAGAAACAGCTGTGGTTCTGGACCGTCGAAGGCCACAAGGACCCGGCCGGGGACAGGGAGGCCTGGAACAACGCGGTCACCCGCATCCGTGAAGTAGGCAAGCACGCAGCCGAACTGGGCCTGCTGGTTTCGCTGGAGATGTACGAGGACACCTACCTGGGCACCGCGGATTCCTCCGTGCAACTCGTCCAGGACATCGACCTGCCCAACGTTGGCCTGAACCCGGACCTCGGCAACCTGATCCGCCTGCACCGGCCCATCGAGGACTGGCGCGAGCTCGTGCACAAGACCCTGCCGTACTCCAACTACTGGCACGTGAAGAACTACCTCCGCGATGAGGACCAGGCCCGCGACCACTACGTCGCCATGCCGGCACCCATGGAATATGGCCTCATCAGCTACCGGGAGGCCTTCCAGTACGCCATCTCCGTCGGTTTCCAGGGCATCATCTGCACCGAGCACTACGGGGGCGACGGCCTGAGCGTCACCGCCGCGAACCAGGACTACCTGCGCCGCCAGGTCCTTCCCAAACGTGATGGCTACGCGCTCGGCACCAGCCTGGTGGCGCAGGGCCGGCAGGCTCCCGCAGCCGTCGCGGCCCGCTAAGCCGCCAGGCATCCCCACCGGTTCAACGAGGAATCATGACAAAGATATTTGACGATCCAGCCCGGTTCGCGGACGACGCCCTCGACGGCTTCGTCGCCGCCAACCGCCAGTACGTGGCGCGCGTTGACGGCGGAGTCGTCCGCTCCACCGAGTCTCCCGAAGGCCAGGTGGCACTGGTGATCGGCGGCGGCTCCGGCCACTACCCGGCATTCGCCGGCCTGGTGGGTGCCGGCCTGGCCGCGGGCAGCGCCTGCGGCAACATGTTCGCCTCGCCCGCGGCCGGACAGGTCTACCGGGTGGCGAAGGCGGCACAGAACGGCGGCGGTGTGCTGCTCAGCTATGGCAACTACGCCGGCGACGTCCTGCACTTCGGCCAGGCACAGGAAAGGCTGAACGCCGAAGGCATCGAAACCCGGACGGTCCTGGTCACCGACGACATCGCCAGCGCGCCGCTCGAAGAGATCGGCAAGCGGCGCGGCATTGCCGGCGACCTCACGGTCTTCAAGGTTGCGGGCGCGGCGGCCGAAGCCGGGCTGGACCTGGATGAGGTGGAACGGCTGGCGGTCAAGGCCAACCATCACACCCGGTCCCTTGGCGTGGCCTTCGCCGGCTGCACCCTGCCCGGGGCAGCAGAGCCGCTGTTCACCGTCCCCGAAGGCATGATGTCGGTAGGACTCGGCGTCCATGGCGAACCGGGCATTTCCGAGCAGCCCCTGCCAACCGCCGGCCAACTGGCCAAGCTCCTGGTGGACGGGCTGCTGAAGGACAAACCCGGAAGCGCCGGCGGCCGGGTGGTCCCCATCCTCAACGGCCTGGGCACGGTGAAATACGACGAACTCTTCCTGCTGTTCGGCAAGGTCGAGGCCCTGCTGCTGGAGGCCGGACTCGAAATCGTCGAACCCGAGTGCGGTGAACTGGTGACCAGCCTGGACATGTCCGGACTGTCCCTGACACTGTTCTGGCTCGACGCGGAACTCGAGAGATTCTGGTCCGCGCCCGCGGACACCCCCGCCTTCCGCAAGGGCAACCTGGCGCCCCGCCGGGCACGGTCCGTCGAATCACTGGCCGAGGCCGGCACGACGGCGGCCCTGGCCGCCACCCCGGCCTCGACTGCGCTCGCCGGCACGGCGGTGGGCGCCCTGAAGGAAGCCCGGTCCGTCGTCGTCGAGCATGAAGCAGCGCTCGGCAAGTTGGACGCCATCGCAGGCGACGGCGACCACGGCATCGGCATGCGCCGCGGCGTGGATGCCGCCGTGGCCGCCGCCGAAAAGTCCCACGCCGCCGGCGCAGGGCTGGAAGAAGTCCTTGCGGCCGCGGGGGAGCAGTGGGCCGAACGCGCCGGCGGCACTTCGGGTGCCCTCTGGGGCGCCGCCGTCACCGCCGTCGGCCGGACCCTCGGCAGCAAGGAGGCCTACACCGCCGCAGATGCGGCGGCGGCCGTCAACGCCCTTCGCGATGCCATCGTCACGCTGGGCAAGGCCGAGGCGGGAGACAAGACCATGGTGGACGCGCTGCTTCCGTTCGCTGACACCTTCACCAAGGCAATGGACGACGGCGGCAGCCTGGCCACGTGCCTGCGTGCGGCGGCCGGGGCGGCAGCACGGGCAGCCGACGCGACCGCCGGACTCAGCCCGAAGAGGGGCCGGGCGCGGCCGCTGGCGGAAAAGAGCCTGGGCCACCCCGATCCCGGTGCCGTGTCGTTCGGCCTCATCGCAACCCGGGTGGCCGACTACGTCGCCGCCATCGAAAGCCGCTAAGGAGAACCGCATGACCGACAACACCCACCCCGGCTGGCGCATCGTCGTCGGCAATGACGAAGCCGGCGTCGAATACAAAAACGCCCTGCGCGAACTCCTTGAGGCCGACCCCCGCGTGGCCTCGGTGGAGGACGTTGGTGTCGGCGCCGGCGACAGCACCGCCTACCCGCACCTGGCGGTCGCCGCCGCACGCAAGGTGGCCGCCGGCGAGGCCGACCGCGCCCTGCTGATCTGCGGCACCGGCCTCGGCGTCGCAATCTCCGCCAACAAGGTTCCCGGCATCCGTGCCGTCACCGCGCACGATAGCTACTCCGTGGAACGTTCCGTGCTGTCCAACAACGCCCAGGTGCTGACCATGGGCCAGCGCGTCATCGGCCTGGAACTGGCCAAGAAGCTCGTGCGCGAATGGCTTGACCACCGTTTCGATGAACACTCCGCATCCGCGGCCAAAGTAGACGCCATCTGCTCCTATGAGGGCGCGTCGGAAGGATTTGAGAACACATGAGCACCCGAAACATCGCCGTGATCGGCTCCGGCTACATGGGCGGCGGCATCGCCCAGGTCCTGGCCCTTGCCGGGGCACGCGTCGCCCTGGCCGACGTCTCCGCCGAAATCGCGCAGGGCAACTACGAACGGCTGCTGAAGGAATCCGACGAGTTCGTCGCGGCCGGCCTGTTCCCGGCCGGCGCCACCGAACGCCTCAAGGAAAGCCTCTGGGCCGCCAAGGACATCGAGGAAGCCGTAGCGGACGCCGAATACATCGAAGAGGCAGTGCCCGAAGTCCTCGAGATCAAGCACGCCACCCTTGCCCGGATCAGCGCCGCCGCCCGGCCCGACGCCATCATCGGCTCCAACACCTCCACCATCTCCATCGCCAAACTGGCCGAAGTAGTGGACAACCCGGAGCGTTTCCTGGGCGTCCACTTCTCCAACCCTGCCCCGTTCATCCCCGGCGTGGAGGTCATCCCGCACGAAGGCACCTCCAAGGCAACCGTCCAGGCAGCCCGCACCATCGTGGGGGAGACCGGCAAGGAAACCGCCACCGTCAAGGACGTCACCGGCTTCGTGCTGAACCGGCTCCAGTACGCCCTCTTCCACGAAGCCGCCCAGGTGGTGGAGGAAGGCATTGCCACCGCCGAAGACGTGGACACCCTGGTCCGCACCACCTTCGGCTTCCGGCTGCCGTTCTTCGGACCGTTCGCCATCGCGGACATGGCAGGGCTGGACGTCTACGCCTTCTGCTACAAGTCACTGCAGACCGGCTTCCCGGAACGGTTCGCCACCCCGCAGATCCTCCAGGAAAAGGTCGACGCCGGCCAGCTCGGCACCAAGACCGGTTCAGGGTTCCTCGACGTTCCCGCCGACAGGACCGCAGCCCTGGTGGCCTACCGCAACAAGGCATACGTCGCCATGCAAAAGCTCATCGAGGAACTGGGCCCGGCCCCGCTGCACTAACGGCACAAGAAACTTTCGAAGGAATATTCATGACAGCATTTCCCACAGACCGCACGGTAATCGTTACCGGTGCCGTCTCCGAACGCGGCATCGGCCGGGCCACCGCTGACTACCTGGCCGAACGCGGCTGGAACATCGGCGTCATCGACCTGGACGACGCCGCCAGCAAAACCCTCGCCAAGGAACTGGCGGAAAAGCACGGCGTCAAAGCCCACGGCGCCGGTGCCAATATCGGCGACGAAGCCTCAGTGCGCGCCGCCATCGACGAGATCGAGGCCGAGCTGCCCCAGCTGGTGGCGCTGGCCAATATCGCCGGCGTCAGCTCACCGGTTCCCTACCTCGAACTCGAGCCCGGTGAGTGGGACCGCGTGGTCAACATCAATATGAACGGTGTCCACTACGCCACCCGGCGGGCCGCCGAATCCATGGCAAAGCACCGGCTGGGCAGGATCGTGAACATCTCCTCCGTCTCCGCGCAGCGCGGCGGCGGAACGTTCAGCAAGACCCCGTACTCGGTGGCCAAGGCCGGCGTCATCGGCCTGACCCGCGCCACCGCCCGCGAACTGGGCGAGTATGACATCACCGTCAACGCCATTTCACCCGGTCCGATCGACACCGACATCATGGGCGGCACCCTCAGCGAGGAACGCAAGGATGAGCTGGTGAAGGACCTCGTGGTGAACCGCGTGGGGACCACCCGCGACGTCGCGGCGGCCATCTCGTTCCTGATCGGCGAGGACGCGGGGTACATCTCCGGCCAGACGCTGAATGTCGACGGCGGCCTGTACATGCACTGACGGCGCCGGTTTCCGTAACCCTCGCCATAACAAGACCCCGCGGGCCATCGGCCCGCGGGACCACCCACGCCACCACTCGAAGGAGAGTGCTGTGTCTGAAACCACCGCAACATCCAAGGAACTCCTGGCCCGCCCGGTCCTGAAGTCCGCGATCTTCAAGGCGGCCCGCCGGCTGATGCCGATGCTGGTCATCCTGTACGTCGTCTCGTTCCTGGACCGCACCAACGTCGGCTTTGCCGAGGCGGCCCTGGGAGCGGACAAGGGGGTGTCCGCCGCGGCTTTCGCCCTGGGCGCGGGCATCTTCTTCATCGGCTATGCCATCTTTGAAATCCCCAGCAACCTGCTGCTCAAGAAGGTCGGCGCCAAGGTCTGGCTGGCCCGTATTGCCATCACCTGGGGCATCGTCTCGGCCTGCTTCGCCTTCGTCCAAGGTGAGACGTCATTCGTGATCCTGCGCTTCCTCTTGGGCGTGACCGAAGCCGGCCTGTTCCCCGGCGTGATCATGTACCTCGCCGAGTGGTTCCCTAACAAGGTCCGCGTCCAGATGTTCGCCATCTTCTACCTGGCCCAGCCGTTCTCGCAGATGATCGGCAACCCGCTGTCCGGCTGGCTGATCAACATCGGCGACCAGGTCCCGGGCCTGCGCGGCTGGCAGGTCATGTTCTTCGTCGAAGGCATGCTCGCCGTCGTGGCAGGCATCGCAGCCTTCTTCTTCCTGATCAATGGTCCGGAGAAGGCAAAGTTCCTCAGCCGCGACGAAAAGTACGCGCTGAAGGAAGTCATGGCCCTTGAGGACAACATCAAGGACGAGCATGGCCCCCGCGGCATCCTGGCCGCCATGCGCAACGGCCGGGTCTGGTACTTCACCGCGATCTACTTCTGCCTGCAGATTGCCGTGTATGGCGTGACCTTCTTCCTGCCGCAGCAGGTCTCGTCCCTGACCGGACAGAAGGTGGGGCTCGCCGTCGGACTGCTGATCGCCGTGCCCTGGTTCTTCGGCATCTTCGCCTGCTACTTCATCGGCCGGGCCGCCAACACCGTGGCCAGGCGCCGGAAGTTTGGCACCATCCTGTTCATCTCGACCGGCCTGTGCATCTTTGGCTCCGCCTGGGCGGGCACCAACCACCAGCCGGTCATCGGCATGGTCTTCATCACCCTGGCCGTCTGCAGTTTCCTGGCCGTGGGCCCGGTGGTGTGGTCCTATCCGACGGCGTTCCTCGCCGGTTCAGCCGCAGCGGCAGGCATCGGGCTGATCAACTCCCTGGGCAACCTGGGCGGTTTCGTGGCACCCATCCTGCGGACCGCCGTCAACGAGGCGACCCAGTCACCCACCGGCTCCATGGGTGTCTACGCCCTGGGCGTCCTGCCGTTCGTGGCGGCAGCGATGATGTTCGCCACCAGGCGGTTCAAGAACAAGGCCGACGAACTGCTCGACTGAGCATCCGCACCAACCAAGGAAACCCATGAGCGCCTCCGGCAGCAGCGAACGCAACGGCACCATCTATGTAGGTGTCAGCACCAAGATGTACCTGGGATACCAGGCAAGCCTTCGCTGGCTGTCGGAGGTCCACTCCGTGGTTGACGCCAGGCCCGGACTGGGGCACGACTCCCCGGTCCGGGTCTTCGTCATCCCGTCCTTCCCCGTCCTGGAACCCGCCGCCCGCATCCTGGCCGGCTCGGCCGTCCTGCTTGGTGCGCAAAACTGCGCCTGGGGTGACGGCCCGCTGACCGGGGAAGTCAGCCCCGGCATGCTGGCCGAACTTGGCGTCTCGCTGGTGGAAATCGGCCACGCCGAGCGGCGCAAACTCTTTGGCGAGGACGACGGCGTGGTGGCCCGCAAGGTGCGGGCCGCCGTCGGCCATTCCCTCACCCCGCTGCTCTGCATTGGTGAGCCTGACAGGCTCGACGCCGGTGCTGCCGCCGACTTTTGCCTCGGGCAGGTGAGGGCAGCCACGGACGGTGACGCCGCTCTTCTCAGAAGCCTGGTCCTCGCCTATGAACCGGTGTGGGCGATCGGGGCGGAAGCGCCCGCGCCGCCGCACCATGTCAACGCCGTCCTGGCGCTGGTCCGGGCGGCCCTGGGTCCGGACTGCCGCGTGATCTATGGCGGCAGTGCCGGGCCCGGGCTGCTTCCCCAGCTTCCTGCCGCCGATGGACTCTTCCTGGGCCGCTTCGCCCATGACGCCGCGAACCTGGGCCGCGTGCTGGACGAAGCCCTTCTCCTGCGTCAGGCTGACGCGCCCGCCAGCAGCTCGTCCAGCCGCTCATAGCCCTCTGACATGCCGCCCTCCATGCCCGAGTGCAGCATGCCGTCCCGCGCCTCCATGCTCTGGTACATGGCGTGGCCCCGCAGCCTGCACCGGCCGCCGTCGAGCTCCTCGAAGGTCATGGACTCCAAGCTGACCGAGTCCGGATAGCCGCCGAACTCAAAGGTCTGCAGGGCGAAGTCGTTCTCGCGCACCGTGTGGAAGACGCCCCGGAACTCGTAGGGGATACCCTCCGGGCCCGTGTGGATGTACCGGTAGCTCCCGCCGGTGCGGAAATCGTAGTGGTCCATCTCCATCTTCATGCCCCGAGGGCCCAGCCATTGGCTGACGAGCGCGGGGTCCTTGTGCGCCCGGAACACATCGGCGACGGGGAAGTCGAACTCCCGCTCGAAGTCGATGTAGGGGAGTCCCTCCGGCGCAGTGATCTTCAGTGGATTGCTCATGGCCTGTCCTTTGCCTTGGGCGCCGCTTGCCCGGCGCTGGATTCAAGCACGGCATCGAGGCTGCGGAACTGCTCCTCGCGGACCAGCCGGTACTGGTCGATCCAGGCGGTGAGCGCCTCCAGCCGTGCGGGGTTCAGGTGCACGGGCCGGCGCTGGGCGTCCCTGCTGCGGGTCACCAGCTGTGCCTGCTCGAGTACCTGGATGTGCTTCGAGACCGCCTGCTTGGACATCTCGAACGGTTCCGCCAATTCATTGACCGTTGCCGGGCCCCGGCTCAGCCGGGCGATGATGCTCCGACGCACCGGATCGGCCAGGGCCATGAAGGCCGAGTCCAGACCAGCACTCTCCGAGTTCATCACTACCCTTTCTTGATCAACTGATATGTTGATCAACCTTTTGGTTGTTTAAGGATAATCCCCAGGAGCGGCTCGTTCAAGGCTTTTCGGGTCTTGTCTGCGGTTAAGGATCTTTGTTAGTATGTCAGTACAAACTTTTTGAACAGGAGATGGAATGCCGCTTGTACGAATTGACGTAAACGTTGGGCGAAGCGCGGAGGAGCTGCAGCGCCTCAGTCGGGGAATCCACGACGCCATCCTTGCCGAATATGGCATTCCCGAGCGCGACTACTTCCACATCCTTACCGAGCACCCGCAGGGGCAAATCTTTGCGCAGGACGCCGGTCTTGGCTTCGACCGCACCCGGGGAGTGGTGATGATCCAGATCTTCACCCAGGAAGGGCGATCCCAGGAGGCCAAGCAGCGGCTCTTTGCCGCTGTGGCGGACAAGCTCGCGGCTGCAGGGGTTGCCGGCGAAGACGTCTTTATCGGCTACGTCGAAAACACTGCCGGCGACTGGTCCTTCGGCTTTGGCCGTGCGCAGTACGTCACGGGCGAGCTCGCCGTCCCAAGGAAGTAATACGGCAACAAATTAGCGCGCTCCAAAATTGTTGTAAGTATGTCAGTACAAACCTTTGACAGGACATTGGATCTAGGGCAGAGTAGTGCCTGTGGCCCACGCCACGGCCAGCCAGTCCCGGAACTCCTGCCGCTCAAAGGATCCGAGTTCCACACCAGAAAGGTCCACGATTCCCGTGACCCACGAGCTTCTTACGATCGGGCGCATCAGCGTTGATATCTACCCGAACGACATCGGGGTTGGCCTGGAGGATGTTAATTCCTTCGGCAAGTACCTGGGCGGTTCACCGTCCAACGTCGCTGTTGCCGCCGCCCGCCACGGCCGCCGCACGGGCGTGATTACCCGCACGGGCGACGACCCTTTCGGCGAGTACCTGCACCGCGAGCTGCGCAAGTTCAAGGTCGACGACACGTTCGTGACCCCCGTTGCAGGCCTCCAGACGCCGGCCACGTTCTGTGCCATCAAGCCGGCTACGGACGAGTTCCCGCTCTACTTCTACGGCCGTTTTCCCACTGCCCCCGACCTGCAGATCAAGGCCGAAGAGCTGGACCTGGACGCCATCCGCAACGCCGGGATCTTCTGGTCCACGGTCACCGGGCTGTCCCAGGAGCCGTCCCGGTCCGCCCACATCGCCGCGCACCAGGCCCGACCCCGGACCGGCCTGGCCGCGGGACAGTTCACCATCCTGGACCTGGACTACCGGCCGATGTTCTGGGCCTCCGAGGAAGAGGCCCGCGCCGAGGTGGCCAAGATCCTGCCGCACGTCACGGTAGCCATCGGCAACGACAAGGAATGCGCCGTCGCGGTCGGTGAGGGGACCCCAGATGAGCAGGCAGACCGCCTGCTGGCCGCCGGCGTGGAGATCGCCGTCGTCAAGCTCGGCCCCGAGGGCGTGATGGCCAAGACCCGCACCGAGCGCGTGGTCTCCGCCCCGGTCCCGGTGGAAACCCTGAATGGCCTCGGGGCCGGCGACTCCTTCGGCGGAGCGTTCTGCCACGGCCTGCTGTCCGGCTGGCCGCTGGCCCAGGTCCTGGACTATGCCAACGCCGCGGGTGCGATTGTCGCCTCCCGGCTGTCCTGCGCCGATGCCATGCCGACGCCGGACGAGGTTACCTCGCTGCTGGCCGAACGCGGCCGCCCGGTTCCCGGAACTGTTGCGCAGCTTGCCACCGAAGGAGCAGCACTGTGACCCTCACACCCCTTGCCTCAAACAATGCCGTGGACGATGACCCCCGCCGCTACGAGCACCTGACCACGATCCGGCTGGAAGATCCGGAGGCTGTGGCGCGCGCCGCGAAGTCCCGCCGCCGCCACCCGGGACTGAAGTCCGGGCGGCAGAACTTCATCGTCGCTGCTGACCATCCGGCCCGTGGCGCCCTGGCTGTTGGCAGCGACCCAGTGGCGATGGCGGATCGCCGCCAGCTGCTGGACCGTTTGCAGATCGCGCTGGCCAACCCGGCCGTGGACGGCATCCTGGCCTCCCCGGACATCATGGACGACCTGCTGCTGCTGGGTGCCCTGGACGGCAAGCTGGTGTTCGGCTCGATGAACCGCGGCGGGCTTTCCGGGTTGGTCAATGAGTTTGATGACCGGTTCACCGGCCACACCGCCGCGGCCCTGGAGGCCCTGGGCGCGGACGGCGGGAAGATGCTGACCCGCATTTGCCTGGGCGACCCCGATACCGTGGCCACCCTCGAGGCGACCGCGAAGGCCATCGATTCCCTGGCCGAGCGGAAGTTGATCGCGATGGTGGAGCCGTTCCTCTCCACCTGGGTAAACGGCAAGGTCAAGAACGACCTCTCCACGGATGCGGTGATCAAGTCCATCGGTATCGCTGAGGGCTTGGGTTCCACCAGCGCTTACACCTGGATGAAGCTCCCGGTCGTGGCGGAGATGGAACGGGTGATGGCGGCGACCACCATGCCCACCGTCCTGCTGGGCGGCGACCCGGAGGGGTCCCAGGACGAAGTCTTCGCCACCTGGGGAGCTGCCCTGTCCCTGCCCGGCGTGCAGGGCCTCACCGTGGGCCGCACCCTGCTATACCCGGCTGACGGGGACGTTGCCGGCGCTGTCGCCGCGGCCGCCTCGCTGCTGCACCACACCACAGAAGTATCGGAGTAAGTCCCATGGGATCCACAACAGGAACGCGCAGGATGACGGTGGCGCAGGCCGTCGTCGAATACCTTTCCAGGCAGTACACCGTGGACACGGTGGGCGGTGTTGAGTACCGTGAGCGGCTCATTCCGGGCACGTTCGGTATTTTCGGGCACGGCAACGTGGCCGGCGTGGGCCAGGCCCTCAAGCAGTACCAGCAGCAGGACCCCACCCTGATGCCGTACTACCAGGGCCGGAACGAACAGGCCCAGGTCCACCAGGCCGTCGGCTACGCCCGGCACACCCGCCGCCGCCAGACCTACGCGATCAGCACGTCGATCGGCCCCGGCTCGTCGAACCTGCTAACCGGCGCCGCGCTGGCGACCACCAACCGGTTGCCGGTGCTGCTGCTGCCGTCGGACACGTTCGCCACCCGCGCCGCGGACCCGGTCCTGCAGCAGCTTGAGCAGCCCTACGCGTACGACATCACGGTCAATGACGCATTCCGGCCGCTGTCGAAGTTCTTCGACCGGGTGAACCGCCCGGAGCAGTTGTTCTCCGCGTTCCACCACGGCCTGCGCGTCCTCACGGACCCGGCCGAGACCGGTGCGGTGACCATTTCGCTGCCGCAGGACGTCCAGGCCGAGGCTTTCGACGTCCCGGCCGAGTTCCTGGCCGAGCGGGAATGGCGGATCCGCCGCCCCGACGCCGACGACGACGACATCGCCCGCGCAGCCGCAGCGATCAAGGCGGCAAAGCGCCCGCTGATCATCGCCGGCGGCGGCGTCCTCTACGCCTACGCCAACGACGAACTGGCGAAGTTCGCCGAGCTGACCGGCATTCCGGTGGGCAACACGCAGGCCGGTGTCGGCGTCCTGCCCTGGGACCACAAGTTCAGCCTCGGTGCCATTGGCTCCACGGGCACAACGGCGGCCAACGCGATCGCCGCCGAGGCGGACTTGGTTATCGGCATCGGCACCCGCTACGAGGACTTCACCACCGCGTCCCGGACCGCGTTCCAGAACCCGGACGTGCGCTTCGTGAACATCAACGTGGCCCCGATCGACGCGTACAAGCACGGCACCACGCTGCCGATCGTCGCCGACGCCCGCAAGGCCCTGGTCAAGCTCAACGCCGCCCTGGGCGGCTACCGGGTCGGCGCCGACCTCGAGCAGAAGATCACCGCAGAGAAGCAGCGCTGGGACGCCACCGTCGACGAAGCCTTCGACACCCGCTACACCCCGCTGCCGGCCCAGAACGAGATCATCGGCGCCACCAACCGGGCCATGGACGCCCGCGACGTGGTCATCTGCGCCGCCGGTTCACTGCCCGGTGACCTGCACAAGATGTGGCGGGTCCGGGACCCGTTCGGCTACCACGTCGAATACGCCTACTCCTGCATGGGCTACGAAATCCCCGGCGGCCTCGGCGTCAAGCGTGCCGCGATCGCCGAAGCGAAAAGCACGACGGCGGGCGGCGGCTCAGGCGAAAAGGTGCGGGATGTCGTCGTCATGGTGGGGGATGGCTCCTACCTGATGATGCACACGGAACTGGTCACCGCCGTCGCCGAACGCATCAAGCTGATCGTGGTCCTGATCCAGA
>NZ_JBTZSU010000049.1:0-24624 GCF_054890965.1 Arthrobacter sp. C152 | reverse complement strand
CTTCCAGACCTACGTCGACCACAAGTCACGCCAGCGCAAACTGCTCGGCTGACCCCTCTCTTCATCCCCTTCGAACCACTCAAGGAAGAGTCCCATGACTGCCACCACCACTGAGACAACCGTGATCAACCATTTCATCGACGGCGCAGAGACTGCCGGCGAGGGCGACCGCACCACCCCCGTGTACAACCCGGCCACCGGTGCCGTGTCCGGCGAACTGCGCCTGGCCAACCGCGCCGACCTGGACACCGCCGTCGCCGCTGCCCGCAAGGCCGCCGACACCTGGGGTGACATCTCCCTGGCCAAGCGCACCGCGGTGCTGTTCAAGTTCCGTGAACTCGTCGCGGCCCACGTCGACGAGCTCGCCCAGCTGGTGACGGCCGAGCACGGCAAGGTCCTCTCCGACGCCAAGGGCGAGATCGGCCGCGGCCTTGAAGTTGTCGAGTACGCCTGCGGAATCCCCACCCTGCTCAAGGGTGATTACTCGGACCAGGTCTCCACCGGCATCGACGTGTTCTCCTTCCGTGAACCGCTCGGCGTGGTCGCCGGTATCACGCCGTTCAACTTCCCGGTCATGGTACCCCTGTGGATGGCGCCGATGGCGATCGCCACCGGCAACGCCTTCATCCTCAAGCCCTCCGAGCGCGACCCCTCCGCTTCCCTGCTGCTGGCCAAGCTCTGGAAGCAGGCCGGCCTGCCGGACGGCGTGTTCCAGGTCCTGCACGGCGACAAGGAAACCGTCGACGGACTCCTCACCCACCCGGACGTGGACGGCATCTCCTTTGTCGGCTCCACCCCGATCGCGCAGTACGTCCACGAAACCGCCACCAAGCACGGCAAACGCGTCCAGGCACTCGGCGGGGCGAAAAACCACGCCATCATCCTGCCCGACGCCGACCTGGACAACGCCGCCGACCACCTCGCCGCCGCCGCGTTCGGCTCCGCCGGCGAACGCTGCATGGCCATCTCCGTCGCCGTCGCCGTCGGAGACGCCGCCGACGCCCTGGTGGCCAAGGTCCAGGAACGCGCCGAAGCCGTGAAGGTCAACAACGGCACCGAACCCGATGCCGAAATGGGCCCGGTCATCACGCCGGCCTCCAAGGAACGCATCCTCCGGATCGTCACCGAAGCCGAAACCGCCGGCGCCGCCATGGTCGTGGACGGCCGCGACCTCGTGGTCCCCGGCCACGAGAACGGCTTCTGGGTCGGCCCCACCGTGATCGACCACGTCAAGACCGAAATGACCGCCTACAAAGAGGAAATCTTCGGACCCGTCCTCGTCGTGGTCCGCGTCGATACCCTCGAAGACGGCATCAGGCTCATCAACGCCAACCCCTACGGCAACGGCACCGCCATCTTCACCTCCTCCGGCGCCGCAGCCCGCAAGTTCCAGCGCTCGGTGACCGTCGGCATGATCGGCATCAACGTGCCCCTCCCGGTCCCGGTGGCCTACCACTCCTTCGGCGGCTGGAAGGCATCCCTCTTCGGCGACAAGCACATCTACGGCCCCGAAGGCGTATCCTTCTACACCCGCGGCAAGGTCATCACCTCCCGCTGGCCCGAAACCCACCACGCCTCCGGCGCCTCCTACAACTTCCCCTCCAACTGACCCCCACCGCCCGAGAAGAGAGACAACGCTGTCATGACTGAGAACAAGCTGATCATCGGCACCGCGCCGGACTCCTGGGGCGTCTGGTTCGCGGACGACCCCAAGCAGACCCCCTGGGAGCGCTTCCTCGACGAGGTGGCCGAATCCGGCTACAAGTGGATCGAACTGGGCCCGTACGGCTACCTCCCCACCGACCCCACCCGCCTGGCCGAGGAGCTGAAGCAGCGCGACCTGCAGATCTCCGCAGGCACCGTGTTCACCGCCTTCCACCGCGGCCTGGACCAGTGGGAAACCGCCTGGGAACCGGCCCGCAAGGTCGCTGAACTGACGGCAGCCATGGGCGGGGAGCACATCGTGGTCATCCCGGCCATGTGGCGCGACGACGTTACGGGCGAGGCAGTGGAGAGCGGCACCCTCAGCGAGAAGGCCTGGAGCGACCTGTTCGCCGGCCACAACCGCCTCGGCAAGACCCTGCTGGAGGACTTCGGCCTGAAGCAGCAGTTCCATTCCCATGCAGACTCCCACGTGGGCGCACAGGAGGACATCGAAACGCTGCTCGGCGCCACGGACCCGCAGTACCTGAACCTGTGCCTGGATACCGGACACGCAGAGTACTGCGGCGCCTCCAGCCTGGACCTGATCAAGAACTACCCGGACCGGATCGGCTACCTGCACCTGAAGCAGATCAACCCGGACATCCTCAAGACGGTCAACGAGGAAAACATGACCTGGGCAGCCGCCAACCTGGCCGGCGTCATGACCGAACCGCCGAACGGCCTGCCGGACCTGCGCGCGGTCATCGAAGCTGTGGAAGCCCTGAACCGTCCCATCTTCGGCATCGTGGAGCAGGACATGTACCCGGTGGCCTTCGACGTGCCGATGCCGATCGCCAAACGCACCCGCAAGTACCTGCTGTCCTGCGGCTCCCGCACCGCCGTCAGCTAGCCTCCTCCACTCCTAGACCAAAGGACAGAACAATGACTGAAACCCTCCGCGTCGCCGTCATCGGCGCCGGCCGCATGGGCGCCGACCACATCCAGCGCCTCAACAAGCGCATCCACGGAGCCGAAGTCGCCGCCGTCATCGACGTCGACCTCGCCCGGGCCCAGGCAGCCATCGAAGGCATCCCCGGCGCCGTGGCCCTTGCCGACGCCGAGGAAGCCCTCAACAACGGCGACGTCAACGCCGTCCTGATCGCCACCCCCGGTTTCCTGCACGAGGACATCCTGCTCAAGGCCATCGCCAAGGACATCCCCATCCTGTGCGAAAAGCCCCTCACCCCGGACGCCGAATCCTCCTGGAAGATCGTCGAGGCCGAAGTGGCACTGGGCCACCAGCGCATCCAGGTGGGCTTCATGCGCCGCTTCGACGCCGAATACGCGGCGCTGGGTTCGATCATCCGCAACCACGAACTGGGCGAGCTGCTGATGCTTCACCACCAGCACCGCAACCCCAGCACCCCCGCGGGCTTCACCAACGAGATGCTCATCAACGACTCCGTGGTCCACGAGTTCGACGCCATCCGCTACTTCACGGGCGAGGAAATCACCAGCGTGCAGGTCCGCCTGGGCAAGGCGACAAAGAACGCCCCCTCCGGCCAGCACGACCCCCAGCACGTCCTGATCGAGACCGAGTCCGGCGTCCTGGCCGACGTCGAAATCTACGTCAACGCCAAGTTCGGCTACGAGGTGGCCACCCAGGCCTCCTTCGAGGACGGCATCGTCAGCATCGGCGGCGACAAGGGCCCCTACACCCGCAGCAACGGCCACTGGGGCGGCAACGTCACCCCCGGCTTCGAGGAACGTTTCGGCGCGGCGTACGACGTCGAAATCCAGTCCTGGGTGGACGCGGCACTTATGGGCGGGATCGGCGGCCCCTCCGCCTGGGACGGGTACGCCACCGCCGCCTGCTGCGAAGCAGGCGTCGAGGCACAGAAGAACGGCGAAAAGGTCGCCGTGAAGCTTGCCCCGAAGCCGGACCTGTACAAGTAACCACCCCCCTGACTGATTCACAATGGAGTGTCTACGTGAAAATCGCCCTTGACCCCACCCCGTTCCACCACTCGCACAGCCTCCTGGAATTCCCCAAGGTGGTGGCGGACCTCGGCTACAAGTACATGCAGATGACTCCGCACGCGGACTTCATCCCCTTCTACAACCACCCCAAAGCCGACGACGAGCTCGTGGGACAGCTGAAGAAGGCCTGCAGGGACGCGGACGTCGAGATTGCCTCCGTGCTGCCCGTGCTGCGCTGGTCAGGACCGGACGAGGACGCCCGCGAGGCAGCCGTCCGCTACTGGAAGCGTGCCATCCAGATCACCGTGGACCTCGGCGTCAGCACCATGAACACCGAGTTCAGCGGCCGGCCGGAAAAGGCAGAGGAGTCCGAACGGGCCTTCTACCGCTCCATGGAGGAACTCCTGCCGATCATCGAGCGCGAGGGCATCGACCTGCTGATCGACCCACACCCGGACGACTTCGTGGAAGAAGGCCTGGCTGCAATCCGCGTGATCCGCGGGGTGAACTCCAAGAACGTGGGCATGGTCTACGTGGCCTCGCACAGCTTCCACATGAAGAACTCCCCGCTGGACATCATGCGGGCGGCGGGGGACAAGCTGCGCCTTGTGCACGTGGCCGACACCATGGACCACCACGCATCGCACGGCCTGCGCTACATCACCAACCCGCCGGGCAACCCCGTCCGCGTGCACCAGCACCTGAAGATCGGCGACGGCGACGTCAACTGGGACGAGTTCTTCGGCGGCCTGAAGGAAATCGGCTTCCTCGACCGGGACGATACCGTGATGGTGTCCAGCGTCTTCGCCGAGGACGAGAACGCCGAGGACGTCTCCCGCTACCAGCTGGAGACCATGAAGCAGTACGTCCAGAAGGTCAGCCTATGAGTTCGCCTGCGCAAACCGCGCCGCGGCCCCGCAACCATCAGCGGGCCCTGCGCACCGTCACCATCATCTCCACCTTCGGCGGCCTGCTCTTCGGCTACGACACGGGCGTGATCAACGGCGCCCTGCCCTACATGCAGGAGGACCTGGGGCTGACGCCGCTGACCGAGGGCCTGGTCACCTCGTCCCTGCTGTTCGGTGCAGCCTTTGGCGCATTGTTCGGAGGCCGCCTGGCAGACCGCAACGGCCGGCGCCGGATGATCATGGTCCTGGCCGTCATCTTCCTGGTGGGCACCCTCGGCTGCACGTTCGCGCCGAGCACCGAAGTGATGATCGCCGCCCGGTTCGTCCTGGGGCTCGCCGTCGGGGGTGCTTCGGTCACCGTGCCCGTCTACCTGGCCGAGGTATCGCCCAGCCACCGGCGTGGCCGGATCGTCACCCAGAACGAACTCATGATCGTCACGGGCCAGCTGCTGGCGTTCATCTTCAACGCCTACCTCGGCAACTCCTTCGGTGAATCCCACGGCATCTGGCGCTGGATGCTGGTCATTGCCACGCTTCCGGCCATTGCGCTGTGGATCGGGATGAACTTCATGCCCGAAAGCCCCCGCTGGCTTGCCTCCATCGGCAGCTTCGGGGAGACGCTCAGCGTGCTTCAGCGGATCCGGTCGCAGGAGGAGGCCCGGCGGGAGTTTGAAGAAGTCAAGGCCATGGCCGTGGAGGACTACAAGTCCAAGATGGGCTCGTGGAAGGACCTGGGCATCCCGTGGCTCCGCCGGATTTTCTTCGTCGGGTTGGGCCTGGCAGTGATCCAGCAGATCACCGGCGTCAACTCGATCATGTACTACGGAACCCAGATCCTGTCCCAGTCCGGCTTCGGCCGCGAGGCGGCACTGACGGCCAACATCGCCAACGGCGTCATCTCGGTGCTCGCCACGTTCGTGGGCATCTGGCTGCTGGGCAAAGTGGGGCGCCGCCGGATGTTGATCACCGGGCAGGTGGGAACCACGACGGCGTTGCTGTTGATCGGCCTCTTCTCCCTGATCCTGCCTGAAGGCTCAACCCGCGGCCTCGTCATCCTGGCCCTCACCGTGACGTTCCTGGCATTCCAGCAGGGCGCCATCTCGCCGGTGACGTGGCTGATGCTCTCGGAAATCTTCCCCTTGAAGATCCGCGGCCTCGGCATGGGCGCCTCGGCCTTCCTGCTGTGGATCGTGAACTTCCTGATCGGCTTCGGTTTCCCGCAGCTGCTGGCGGCCATCGGGATTTCCAACACGTTCTTCGTGTTCGCCGTCCTCGGAGTGGGGGCCATCGCCTTCGCGGCCAAGTACGTGCCGGAGACCAAGGACAGGAGCTTGGAGGACCTGGAGCACTACTTCAAGCACGCCGTGGGAGTGCAGCAGGAGGCTGCCGCCGGCACGGCGAAGTAACCGGAGCAACCGCCCGCCTGGATGCCCCTGCCGGAAGACCGGCGGGGCATCCGCCGTCTTAAGCCGGCGCGTGCAGCCGTGGGAGCGCCTCCACGAGCGGAGCCAGTTCCGGGATGCCCTGGGCCTCGTCCAGGGCCCGCTCGAGCGTCGCATCGTGGACGGGCCGCGCTTCCGCCAGCAGGCTGTTCCCGCTCGCGGTCAACTCGGTATAGATGCCGCGCCGGTCGTCGTCGCACAGGATCCTGGCCAGCAGGCCCCGGTCCTCCAGCCGGTTCACCAAACGGGTAGTGGCACTGGGGCTGAGTGCCGTGGCACGCGCCAGCTGCTGCATGCGCATGTGCCATCCGTCCTGCCTGCTGAGGGCGTCCAACACGGTGTACTCCACCACCGAAAGCTTCGATCCGGCCTGCAGGGAGCGCTCCAGCTCGCTTTCGATCAGCCCGTGCAGGGCGGCAAGGGTCCGCCACCCCTGCGCGCGGACCTCGACGGCGTCGTCCTTGATGCCCACACTCGCTCCTTCCCGATGGCGATGGGGACGCCATCGATAGCTACACCCAAAGATAGTTGCTTGCGCGGCATATTTGCATGTGCAACAATAAATACCGCGCCTGCAACTATCTTAGGCGTTTCCCCCATTCGAGTACAGCTCACAAAGGAGCTTCAGCATGCCTGTTGGCCTGATAGCACTCGCCCTGGGCGGGTTCGGCATTGGACTTACCGAGTTCGTCATTGCCGGTCTCCTCCCCGCCGTCGCAGCCGATTTCGGGGTCAGCGAGGCCTCGGCCGGCTGGTTCATCTCCGGCTACGCGCTCGCCGTGGTGGCGGGAGCACTGGGACTGACCGCTGCCGTGACGCGATTCCCCCGCAAGCCGTCCTGGCAGCCCTGCTGGTCCTGTTCATTGCCGGCAACCTGCTGTCCGCCACGGCGGCGGGGTACTGGCCCATGATGCTGGGCCGGATTGTCGCCGCACTCTCGCATGGCGCCTTCTTTGGCATCGGCGCCGTCGTGGCCGCGGGAATGGTGCCGCCCAGCAAGAAGGCCGGTGCCATTGCGCTGATGTTCACGGGCCTGACCGCGGCCAACGTCCTGGGCGTTCCCTTCGGAACCCTGCTGGGGCAGGCGGCCGGCTGGCGTGCCACCTTCTGGGCCATCACCGTCATCGGCGTGGCCGCGCTCGCGGGCATCCTGGCGCTCGTTCCCACGTCGGCCGGCACAACTGAAAAAACGCCCAGCCTCCGGTCCGAACTCCGGGCTTTCCGTTCCGCACAGGTGTGGCTGTCCATCGTGGTGACCATCCTCGGGTTCGGCGGGATGTTCGGTGCCTTCACCTACATCGCCTACACCCTGACCGAGGTCTCCGGCTTTGCCGCCTCCGCCGTTCCCTGGCTCCTCATCGTCTTCGGCGTGGGACTCTTTGCCGGCAATACCCTGGGCGGCAAGGCTGCAGACCGCAACGTGGACCGGACACTCCTGGCGGTGCTCGTTGTCCTGGCGGTCGTCATGGTGGTGTTCGCCCTGACCGCAGCGAATCCTGTCCTGACCGTCATTTCCCTGGTCCTGATGGGCGGCTTCGGCTTTGCCACCGTGCCCGGACTGCAGATGCGGGTCATGAAGTACGCCTCCGGCGCGCCTACCCTCGCCTCGGGCGCCAACATCGGTGCGTTCAACGTGGGCAACGCCCTCGGTGCCTGGCTTGGCGGCGTCACCATCACCGCCGGGTTCGGCTACGCCTCGCCCATCTGGGCAGGGGCAGCCATCACCCTCGCAGGGGTGGCGGTCATGGCGTTCGCTGCCGCGGGCGCGAGGCGGAACGGGCAGCGCGGCGAACGCCTGATGCAGGAGACGGAGGAACTGGTCAGCCGCTAGGCGGCCGGATCCGAGGAGCGGCGCACCTTCAGGGCCGGTTCGAGCTTCCGGACCACCCCCGCCCCGGCGGTGCCCGCAATCCGGTCGAGCATGGCCTGCGCCGCCAGCCGGCCCAGCTCCCCGGCATGCTGGTCAATGGACGTCAGGCCGATCAGGGGGGAAGCGGCCACTTCAATGTTGTCGCAGCCAACGATCGCCACGTCACCCGGCACCGACAGCCCGCGCGACGCCAGGGCTTCCATGACGCCGATGGCGGTGAGGTCGTTGTGCGCAAAGACGGCCGTGGGCAGTTGCGCCCCCGAATCCAGGAACTGTTCCATCACGGCCCGGCCGCCGCGCTCGGTCATGTCGCTGTGGACCAGCTGCGGCTCCAGGCCGTGTTCCTGCATGGCATGCAGGTAGCCCTCACGCCGCTCCGTGTACGGCAACCAGTCGGAGATGTCCACGTGCGCGATGCGCCGGTGGCCCAGGGCGTACAGGTGCTCCACGGCAAGCACCCCGGAGCGGAAGTCGTCGGTCAGGACGGAAGAGACGCCGTCGACCTCCATCTCCCGGGTGATGACGACGGCGGGGGTCCCGCGCAGGGCGGCCGCCAGTTCTTCCGGCGTGCCGGTATAGCCGGCCAGCAGCACCCCGTCCACGCGCAGGTCCACGAAGGAGCGGACGGCTTCCAGCTCGGTCCGCGGGTCCGCGGAGCCGACGGCGACCATCACCTGGTTGCCGCTGCCCGCCAGGCCTTCAGCCAGTCCGTCGTAGATATCAGCGAAGACGGAGTTGTGCAGGTCCAGGAACAGCACGCCCAGGGTCTTGGTCCGATGGCTGGCCAGCCGGCTGGCCAGCCTGTTGGGGGAGTAGCCCAGGGCGGCAGCACTTTCCAGCACTGCCGTCCGCTTGGCAGCAGACACGTTGGGGGAGTCGCGCATCACCAGCGACACCAGGGCGCGGCTCACCCCGGCGTCGCGGGCCACGTCCTCCATGGTCACCGACCGCTGCGGGGGGTAAGTCTGCTTCACAGGACTCCACTATGCCAGTCCGCCGCCGCCTCTCCGCGCAACTGCGTCAGGAGCCGAACGGCAGCCGCGGATCGATGTTCTGGCTCTCCCAGGTCTGCCGCACCCAGCCGTGGTGCGGGTCGTCGCTGATCAGCCACTCACGCACGGGGCCGGGGCCGGCCATGACGTTCAGGTAGTACAGGTCGTAGCCCGGTGCTGCCATCGCGGGGCCGTGCCAGCCGTAGGGGACCAGGACGACGTCGCCGCTGCGGACCTCTGCCGAGACGTCGATGGGCCGCTCATCCGAGGCGTAGACGCGCTGGTAGCCGATGGCATCCGCATCGGCGGGTGCCCCGGAGCCGGCCGACACCTGGGTTTCGAAGTAGTAGATCTCCTCGAGGGACGTTTCGCCGTCCTTCTCCTCGTCGTGCTTGTGCGGGGGATAGGAGGACCAGTTCCCGGCAGGCGTGAGGACTTCGCAGACGATGAACCGGTCGGCCTCAAGTGCCGCGGGGGTGCCGAAGTTGTGGACCTGGCGCGAGCAGTTCCCGGCGCCGCGCAGCTCCACCGGCGTCTCCGCGGCCGGGACCAGGCGGGTGGGGTAGGACGCCTTCGCGGGGGCTGTGGCGACCGCGACCCGGCCGCCGCCGGCAGAGCTGATGCTGACGGCGCGGCCCGTGCCCGAGTAGAGCACGTCGCTGGGGCCGGAGAAGACGGACGGGCGGCCGGCGAGCGGGTACTCCGTGCCGTCCACGGTGACCGCGAAGGATCCGTTGAGCGGCACCACAATGCGTTCCTCATCCGCTGCGGGAAGTTCGACGGCGGCCCCGGCCGGAAGCGTGGCCACCTTCAGTCCGGTGTGTGCCCAGCCGTCCACGGTGAGGGAGGAGTCGGCGGCCCCGATCGAGACGTCCCATGCGCCGTCGGCGGCGGTGCCCAGGGGGTAGACCCAGTTGGTCATGCAGGTGTTCCTTTGCGCTAGCGCTGTACGAGTGTCATTTCAAAGCTGTAGGAGTCGGCGCGGTACACGTGGTGTCCTGTTTCCACGCGCCGGCCGGTGTCGTCCACGGCAGTGCGTTCCATGGTGACCAGCGCCGAGCCCGGCGCGGCGTCCAGCATGGAGGCCTGGTAGTCGTTGGCGGTCATGGCGCCGATCCGCTGTGTGGCCAGGCGGAAGTTCACGCCTCCGCGCCGGAGGATCGAGTAGAGGCCTTCGGCGCCAAGGGTGGCTTCATCCATGTCGGCGATGTCATCGCGCACCCAGTTCTCCATGAGCGCCAGTGGTTTTCCGCCCACTTTCCGCAGCCGGGTGAAGTGGTAGACCTTCGACCCGGCGGGCAGTTGCAGCGTGGCCAGGATTGCCTCGTCCGCCTCGACGTGCGAGAAGCTGAGGACATCGGTGGTGGGCTTCTTGCCGTTGTTGGTCAGGTCGTCGTAGAGGCTGGAGAGTTCCAGCGGGCGCCGCACCTGGCTGGAGACCACCTGGGTTCCCACGCCGCGCTTGCGCACCAGGAGCCCGGACCGGACCAGTTCGTCCATGGCCTTGCGCATGGTGGGGCGGGACAGGTTCAGCTGGGCCGCGAGGTCGATTTCGTTGTCCAGCCGGCTGCCCGGTTCCAGCACCCCGCTGTAGATCGCGGCCTCGATGCCCTGGACCACCTGGTGGTACAGGGGCACGGGCGAGGAGCGGTCAATAGTGAGTCCCAGATTGTTCGCCACGGTGCGTTCCCTCATATTCGGTCTCTGTGGCGCCGTCCCGTGCGGGCGGCGACTGCACTTTGCTGCTATATGTTCGCTTGATAGGACATACTTTACTTCTCGATCGTAGCAGGCGCAGGGGGCGGGTCAAGGGGTGCTGTCCACCGGGCGCATCCCGGCTGGCGGAATTAAATTGTGCTGACATTAAGACTTTCCCTTGACGGCAGTTATTAGAGCGCTCTAAAGTCAGTGGCACGCATCACATTCCTGACCGTCCCTGCGGTCCCCGAGAGAATCTGAGAGGCAACAATGCTGTTGCAGAAACAAACCATCGGCACCACCGGCGCGCGGCGCCGCGGCTACCTCGCCCGGCTTACCGTCATCTCCACCCTGGGTGGCCTGCTCTTTGGTTACGACACCGGCGTGATCTCCGGCGCCCTGCTGTACATGAACGACTCCCTCAACATGACCGCCGTCGAGGAAGCAACCGTGGTGAGCGCCCTGCTGTTCCCCGGTGCCGCCGTCGGCGCCCTGACCGGTGGACGCATGGCGGACAAGCTGGGCCGCCGCGGTTCCCTGCTCGTCTGCGCCCTGCTGTTCCTGCTCGGAGCCATCGGCTGCGCCCTTGCCCCCACCGTGGCCTTCATGATCACCGCCCGCATCGTGCTGGGCCTGGGCGTCGGCGCCGCCGCCGTTACCTGCCCGCTGTACCTGGCGGAAATGGCACCTGCCAATATGCGCGGCCGGATGGTGACCATCAACGAACTCATGATCGTCACCGGCCAGATGCTCGCCTTCGCGATCAACGCCCTCCTGGATGCCCTGATCCACGACAACGAGGTCTGGCGCACCATGCTGGGTATCGCTTCCGTTCCCGCCGTCGCCCTGCTCGCCGGAATGCTCATGCTCCCCGAGTCCCCGCGCTGGTACGCCATCCGCGGCCGCCTCGAGGACAGCCGCCGCGTCCTGAACCTGAGCCGCAGCCCCGAAGAAGCTGCCGCTGAATTCGAAGAGATCGCTGCCGCGGCCCGGACCGCCAAAGAGGAGCGGGGCCACGCGCTGCAGGACCTGAAGAACAACCCCTGGATGCGCCGCCTGCTCTGGATCGGCATCGGCCTGGCGACCGTCCAGCAGGCCACCGGCATCAACACCGTGAACTACTACGCCCCCACCATCCTGGAGAAGAGCGGGCTCGGCGTCAGCGCCTCGCTCGTTGCCACCATCGGCGTCGGCGTCACCTCCGTCCTCATGACCATCCTGGGCATCTGGCTCCTCGGTTTCGTGGGCCGCCGCCGCATGTTGGTGATCGGCTTCTCCGGAGTGGTGGGTTCCCAGGCTTTGCTGGCCATCGTCTTCCTCCTGCCGCAGTCCGACCTCGCCAGCTACACCATCCTCGCCGCGATGATGCTGTTCGTCGCCTTCGTCCAGTGCTTCATCGGCACCTGCGTCTGGCTCCTGCTCTCCGAAATGTTCCCGCTGGCCATCCGCGGCTTCGCCATGGGCATCGCGGTCTTCGCCCTCTGGACTGTCAATGCCGCCATCTCGTTCCTGTTCCCGATCGTCGTCAACGCCCTCGGCTCCACCGGAACCTTCGGGCTGTTCGTCCTGGTGAACATCATTTCCCTGGCGTTCGTCATCAAATTCGTCCCGGAAACCAAGGGCCACTCCCTTGAGGACCTCGAAGCACACTTCCGCGGGGGCGGGGCGCCGGCACGGATCACTGCCTGACTCTTTTCCTTCCGCGGCACTGCGGGGCCGGATACCGCCTTTTTCCCGAGGGACGTATCCGGCCCCGCTTTCGCGTTGGGTGGCCTAGGCTGACTTCATGACCTGCACCGGGAAGCAGCCGTGAATTTCGCCGGCAGCCTGGGCCCGCGCCCGCGCAACCTCGAAGTGCAGGACCTCGCCAGCTTCGACCGCCTGGTGGCTGCGGGCGCCGTCAACCTGCACGGCTGGCACGCCCAGTCACTGGACCTGCGGGGGCGGGCAGCGGCGCTTAAGAAGGTGAACGTCGAGGGCGCTATGTTCCTCGGCTGCACCTTCGACGAGGGCATGGAGGGCAACCTCCGCGGCCGTGGGGCCTTGATCTTCCCGAAGCTTGAAGGCGTGCCCTTCGACCCCTACCGTGCCTCGCTCTACAGTCCGGCCGAACTGTACGCGGGACTGGCAACGTCCCCCTACGAGGAACTGCCCGACGCCCGGATTTACCACTGGAGCATCCAGCCGGGCCAGCGGCACCGGGTGGACGCCACCCTGGCGTCCGCGCTGCACGACCACGCCATCGGCGATGCCCTGGATGAGCTGACGCGGTCCGCGGCCTGGACCCGGGACTCCGTAGTGGGCGTCATGGGCGGCCATGCTGCACCGCGGGGCAGCGCCGGGTTCGCCCAGGCGGCGCGGCTTGGAAGGCTGCTCGCCCGGGACGGCCACGCCGTGGCCACCGGCGGTGGTCCCGGCGCGATGGAGGCCGCGAACCTGGGTGCCTACCTGAGCCAGGCGTCCGACGGCGACGTGCAGGCGGCACTGGGCACCCTCGCCGCCGTCCCGGGGTTCCGTCCCTCGGTGTCGGCGTGGGCACGCGCGGCGGCGGCCGTCGTCGAACGCCATCCCGGTGGAACGCCGTCGCTGGGAATCCCCACATGGTTCTACGGGCACGAACCGCCCAACTACTTCGCCACCCACATCGCCAAGTATTTCGCGAACGCCATCCGTGAAGCGATCCTGCTGGAGCTGTGCCACGGCGGCATCGTCTTCCTGCCGGGAGCGGCGGGAACCGTCCAGGAGATCTTCCAGGATGCCTGCGAGAACTACTACGGCGCCCGCGAAAAGGTGGCCCCGATGGTGCTGGTGGGGCGGCGGCACTGGGAAGAGGAGTATCCGGCCTGGCCCATGCTGCGCAGCCTCGCAGCCGGGCGGGCCATGGCCGATTACATCTTCCTGGTGGACTCGGTGGACGAAGCCGTCGAGGTGCTGCGGCGCGGTTAGCCGCAGACCTTCTGGCGACCGCCCTAGCCAACCACCGTGCCGAAGACCAGGCCCAGCAGGTAGGTGACCGCCGCCGCGCCCAGGCCGATGCCAAGCTGGCGCAGGCCGCGGGTCAGCGGGGAGGTGCCGGACAGGAGGCCAACGGTGCCGCCGGTCGCCAGCAGCGCGATTCCAACCAGAGCCCCTGCCGCCGCCAGGGCGCCCACGCCGGTCAGGCCGAACAGGAACGGCAGGATGGGAACGATGGCGCCGGAGGCGAAGAAGCAGAAGCTGGACAGCGCAGCTCCCCAGGCAGTGCCCACCGCCTCATGCTGGTCCTCATCGTCGGGCAGCTCCGGCTGCAGGGACAGGCTCGGGTCGCAGTCGCAGGACAGCAGGCCCATGCGCTCGGCAACGCGGTGTTCCGCGGCCTCACGCGACATGCCGCGGGCCAGGTACACCAGCAGCAGTTCGTTGTGTTCGAGGTCCAGCTTGGGCGCGGCCGCCAGGGTGACCTGCGTGGGGCGGGTGGCGGCCAGCAGTTCGCGCTGGGACCGCACCGAGATGAACTCACCGGCGCCCATGGACATGGCTCCGGCCAGCAGGCCCGCGATCCCGCTGAGCAGCACCACGCTGCTGGCCACGCCCGAGGCCGCCATGCCCATCACCAGCGACAGGTTGGAGACCAAGCCGTCATTGGCGCCAAAAACGGCCGCGCGGAAGGTGCCGGCGAGCCGGCTGCGGCCGCGGGTAGCCAGGCCCCGGACCACTTCCTCGTGGATCTGCTCGTCGGCGGCCATGGCGTCGGTGGCGTTGGGGTCCTTGGCGTAAGGGGAGCGGCCCTCGGCGCGCTGGGCGAGCGCCAGCACGAAGACCGAGCCGAAGTGACGGGCCAGGAAGCCCAGGAACCGGCTCCGGGCCGATGCCCTCGCCGGTTTGCCCGCGTGCTCGCCGAGCAGTGCCAGCCAGTGCGCCTCGTGCCGGCCCTCCGCCTCGGCCAGGGCAAGGAGGATGTCGCGCTCTTCACCCTCGCGGTTTTGGGCCAGGTCACGGTAGACCGCGGCCTCGGCCCGCTCATCGGCAAGGTACTGGCGCCACCGCTTGATGTTCGCCGGTGACGGCTGGGGCCGGGTGTGGGCGTCCTCCGGGGGTGTGCTGGGGGAATCGGGCTGGGCGTGCTGCGACACTGGTACTCCTGGACTGGAAAGGGCATGTTTTCGCACCTTTGCTTTGCCAGCCTACTGCGGATTTCCGCGGTTTTTCGGCTGGCAAACCTCGCTGGGAGGTTTCGGTCCGCCTCATTTCCCGGACCTGGCGGGACGGCATTTGGCGGCGTGCGCGCACCCGGTTCCGGCCCCGTTCCGGCCCCCAGTTTTGGCGTCCGTGCCGCTTTTCGACGCTATTGACCCGTCCGGCCGCCGGTGCTGTGATGAAGGTGTGGCGCTGCCCGCGCCCTACCTGTAAGAGCACGTCAGGCGAACAAACGGAGGTTCAATCATGAGCACCACCGGACAGCACCCGGACATGCCGCACCTGGATGCCGTAGAAGCGGACCCCGCCTACGACTATGCCGAGGATGCACCGGTAGACGATGCCGACTGGGACACGGAGGACGAGTTCCTCGACCGGGAGGAGCCGGTGGTCCAGGCACCGCCGGTGGTCATCGATGCCGAGGACCGCGAGGTCCCGCTGGACGATGACGAGCCCCGCGAGGCAGGGGAGTAGGACTTACGACGACGGCGCCTCCTTTCGCTGGATTGCGGAAGGAGGCGCCGTCGTCGTTCTTTAAAGCCCGTACGGTGGACGTTTCCGGAACACTGCTAGCCGACGAGCGCTTCCTCCGGGGCCTCCGGTGTGCCCTGTCCCGAAACCCGCCGCTGCCAGGCCCGCATCACCGCAGGGTCCGTGGGCGGGGTCAGCAGCGACGCCGCCACGTACACCACGGCGGAGGCGGCCAGGCCGTAGTAGATGGGCTCGTTGGCGTACACGCCGTCCAGCGGGGCCTTGGCGTTGATTTCGAGGATGATCATGGTTCCGAGCGTCACCACGGAGCCGACCGCCATGGACGCGGCCGCCCCCATGCCGGTGCCGCGCTTCCAGGCCAGGCCGCCGAGGATGGCGACGAGGAGGCCGCCGACCAGGATGTCGTAGGCGATGGTCAGGGCCGCGACGACGTCCTTGGTGATGATCGCGATGACGATGGCGATGACCCCGAGGACCAGGACCCAGACCCGGTTGGCCTTGACGTCGTGCTCCGGGTTTTCCGTGTCCCCGGTGTTGACGTCCTTGCCGAACCACCCGGCCACGAACGGCAGGACGTCTGCGCGGGCCACGGTGGCCGCGGCGATCAGTGCGCCGGAGGCGGTGGACATCATCGCCGCGACGGCGGCGGCCAGGACCAGGCCGCCAATGCCGATGGGAAGGATGTTCTGGGCCACCTCGGCGTAGACGTCGTCCTTCGCCGCGATCTTGACTCCTGACAGGGCCACGTTGGCGGCCATGCCGATCAGCGCTCCGGCGACGCCGTAGAGGATGCAGTAGATGCCGGCCGTGGCGCCGCCCCACCGGGCCACCGTGGGCGTCTTGGCGGTGAACACGCGCTGCCAGATGTCCTGGCCGATCAGCAGTCCGAGGGTGTAGACCACGAAGTAGGTGATGATGGTCTGCATGCCGATGCCGTCGATCTGGAAGAAGCTGGCGTCGACGCGGCTGCGGATGCCGTCGAGGCCGCCGGCGGCATTCAGGGTGAACGGAAGCATCAGGAAGAAGATGCCCACCGTCTTGATGACGAACTGCACCTGGTCGGCCAGCGTAATGGACCACATGCCCCCGATGGTGGAGTACACCAGCACGATGGCGCCGCCGATGGCGATGGCCAGGGCCCGGTCCAGGCCGAAGAGCACGACGAAGATGGTGGCGTAGGCGCCTGTCGAGGTGGCGCAGAGCATCAGCGTGTAGGCGAGCATGACGATGCCGGAGGCCTCCGTGGCCCGGCTGCCGTAGCGGAGGGTCAGCATCTGGGACACGGTGTAGATCTTCAGTTTTTGGATGGTCCCGGCGAAGAGCAGGCTGAGGAGCAGGACTCCGGCGCCGATGGCGACGACAAGCCACATGCCGGAGATGCCGAACTTGTAGCCGAGCCCTACGCCGCCCACGGTGGAAGCGCCGCCCAGGACGACGGCGGCCATGGTGCCGGTGTAGAGGAAGGGGCCGAGGCGGCGGCCGGCGACCAGGAAGTCGCTGTTGTTCCGGGTGCGGGATTTGCCCCACCACCCGAAGGCCAGCATGGCGAGGAGGTACACCACCACGATGGCGATGTTGATGGCACTTGCATCCATAAGTGGGCTCCTTGGAGCTGTTGGGCACGGGGGTGCGGTCCGGGGGCGTGTCCTGGCTCCGTCGCTGTGACGGGAGGGAGAATTGTCCTGATTTGCCTTATAGGCAACAGGAGTTTCCAAAGCCTAGGTTGTGACGGCAGTAACAGTCAAGGCCGGCGGTGGCCATCGTGGCATGCGCACGTCACAATCCGGCCGCCGATTAGGATGGCTCGAGAGCGGAGCCGCGCTGCCGGCCCATGAAAGGTTCGTAGATGAAGGCACTGCCAGTTGAGCCCAGCAATGTCCCCGTGGCCATCGGCTCCAGGATCCGGGCCGCCCGGCAGTCCCAACGGCTCACCATCGAACAGGTTGCCGACGCCACCGGGCTGACCAAGGGGTTCCTCAGCCGGGTGGAGCGGGATCTCACGTCGCCGTCCGTCGCCTCCCTGGTGACCCTCTGCCAAGTGCTGTCCATCTCGATTGGCGACCTCTTCGCCGCACCGGAAACGCATCTCACCCGGCGGAATGACGGTCCCCGCATCTCACTCGGCGGCCGGGGCATCGTGGAGCGGCTGCTCACCGCCCGGTCCGAGCGCCGGGTCCAGATCATCCAGGCGGTCATCGAACCGCATGGCCGCGGGGAGTCGGAACTCTATGCCGTGGACTGCGATGTGGATGTGCTGCACGTGGTCAAGGGGTCCATCAAGCTGATCCTCACCAACGAGGAATACGACCTCAACACGGGCGATACGGTGACGTTCCCCGGCCGTGAACCCCACACCTGGGTCAACCCCACGGACAAGCCCGTTGAGGTGCTCTGGGTCCTGGTCCCCGCCGCCAGCCGCTAACCCCTCCCGGGTGTGCATTCCAGCCCAGTTACTTCCCGTCATTCGCTGCCGCGGCCGCCTGCTGCCGCGGAACTGCCCTGGTTCCTGCGGTTTCTGCCATGGGCAAATGGGCCGGAACGCACGCTATAGGTGCGGAATCCATGGACCGCCCGCCAGGACCGCCCGGATTTCCGCCACCACCTTGCCGGGATTGAACCAGATGTGCTCCGGCATATAGCGCAGGACCGCATACCCACTGATAGTCGAGGCGTTGTTACGGTCCCGGTCCCGCAGCATGTCCTTTCGTTCTGAATGGAACGCGAAGCCATCGATTTCCACAATCAGGAAGCCGCCCAGCAGGAAGTCCACCCTGCCGATCCCCGGCAGGAACACTTGTGCTTCATACGCGATCCCGTTCGTCCGGAACAGGTGCTGTGCGTCCACCTCAACGATCGATTCTGCGCGCACGTCAATTTCCTGAAGCATCCGGCGGGCCACGCTTGAGCGGTCGGCCAGAAGCTGTGATGCGAGCAGTTCACGAGGGACCCCGTGCAGCCTGATGGCCGACGTTGCCACTGCCGTCGAGTCCGGAGGCGCCAGGCATCCCAGCGCGTGGAGTGCCACGTCCTCGACGCCCGCCACCGGCAGAAACGGATGTCCCGGGAATCGAACCGTAAGGTGCCGGACGAAACCCCTGCCGTGGCCATGGTTGCAGGCGAGGTGAAGCAGTGGGGGAGGATTGCGCAACCAGAGCCCGTAGTGGCTGGCAGCGCTGGCGCAGCTCAGCCTGCCGTTGTTCAGGACGGCGCCGAGGATGCTCTCTTCGCAGCCCGGCAGTACGAATACCCCGCGCCGGGGCTGGGTGGCGCCCGCTTCCCTGGGCCGCAAGAGGTCCCTCCGGGGGAACCCCGCTTCCAGCAGCTGGGCTGACCGGGCCACGCCGCCGCATTTGTGCAGGTATTCGAGGATGTCCATGTGGCCATTGGAGGGTTTCGGTGAAATATGTGGAACCTCAATTCAGGCGTATGTGGGTAAGTGATGGCTTCGGGCGTGCGCTCCTGCCCGGTTGGCTTCGCGGCCTGCCCCGTGGTGTGGAAATAGGTGGCGGAAACTCGCGGCGCAGGATGGTCCAGGCGGTGGCGCTGCCGGAGTAACCGGGCAGGAGTGCACAAGAGCTGCCATGGGGGAGGGTGGAGGTAAACAAGTGATTCTCATTGGAAAACACGGGTGTATGATGGCAGTCACAACCGTCCCCCCAACTCCTCGAAGGAGACGCCTCCATTGGAAGAGCTGCGCATCGAAGCCAACGGCAACCTTGGCCCCATCGACTCATCCCGGATTCCCCGCTATGCCGGAGCGGCCACCTATGCCCGCCTTCCGCGCCTTGACCAGGTGGCCAAGGCGGACGTGACCGTGGTCGGCGTCCCCTTCGACTCCGGCGTCTCCTACCGCCCCGGCGCCCGCTTCGGCGCGAACCACGTCCGGGAGGCAAGCCGGCTGCTCCGCCCCTACAACCCGGCCTGGGATGTCAGCCCGTTCGAAAACATCCAGGTGGCCGACGCCGGGGACATGGCGGTCAACCCGTTCAACATCAACGAAGCCATCGAGACCATCCAGCAGAATGCGCTGGACCTCACGGCCGCCGGCAGCAAGCTGCTGACACTGGGCGGGGACCATACCATCGCCCTGCCGCTGCTGCGCGCCGCCGCGGAGCGGGCCGGCGGTCCCATCGCCATGCTCCACTTCGACGCCCACCTTGACACCTGGGACACCTACTTCGGTGCCGAATACACCCACGGCACCCCGTTCCGCCGCGCGGTGGAGGAGGGCATCCTCGACACTGAGGCCATCAGCCACATCGGCACCCGCGGCCCGCTCTACGGCAAGAAGGATCTCGACGACGACCACCGCTTTGGCTTCGGCATCGTCACCTCTGCGGATGTCTACTACCAGGGAGTGCCGGAGACCGTGGCCAAGGTCCGGGACCGGATCGGCAACCGCCCGCTATACATTTCCGTCGACATCGATGTCCTGGACCCCGCCCACGCCCCCGGCACCGGCACGCCGGAGGCCGGCGGCATCACCAGCCGCGAACTCCTCGAAATCATCCGCGGGTTCCGCGGCATGAACCTGGTGGGCGCCGACGTCGTCGAGGTTTCCCCCGCCTATGACCACGCCGAGATCACCGGCGTCGCCGCCAGCCACGTCGCCTATGAACTGGTGACCCTCATGGCGGACAACGCCACGCCCGGCAGCCGCTTCGGAGCCGGCACCGGATACCAGGCGCAGGCCCTGGGCCAGGCGGCCCGCCGCCCGGCCGGTTTCGCCGCCGCCGGCAAGGAGTAATGCCGTGACCGAGTACGGCGCACCCGTCCCGGCGCGGGGCGGCGGCGCCCGCAATGGTGGGGACCTCGTCGTCGAGACCCTGGAAGCGCTGGGCGCGAAAACTGTCTTCGGCATTCCGGGGCAGCACGCCCTGGGACTCTTCGACGCCATGGGCCGGGGCAACCTGCAGTTTGTTTCCTCCCGGGTAGAGAACAACAGTGCGTTTGCTGCGGACGGGTATTCCCGTGCCACAGGAGAAGTGGGCGTGTTGTTCCTGTCCACCGGTCCTGGCGCCCTGACCTCCCTGGCCGGGCTGCAGGAAGCGTATGCCACGGGTGTGCCCATGGTGGTGGTGGCAAGCCAGATTCCGCTGGAAGGCCTGGGAGCCCGGCGCAAGGGCATGCTCCACCAGCTCGATGACCAGAAGGCCTCCGCCGCCAACGTCACCAAGAGCCAGCGGCTGATCCAGCACGCCTCGGGCATCCCCTCGGCCATCCAGGACGCCTGGACCGAGGCCATCTCATCCCCGCAGGGCCCCGTGTGGCTGGAGATCCCGCAAAACGTACTGCTCGACCCGATCATGGTTCCACCGGTCGAGGACGCCCTGGCGGTGGCTGCGGACAACCCGCCGCGCATCGAGCTGGTACGGGAAGCGGTGAAATGGCTGGAAGCAGCGCAGCGCCCGGCCATCATCGCCGGGGGCGGAACCCGTCGCGGCAGGGCGGAAAAGTCCCTGCTCTCCCTCGCGGAAAAACTGCGGGCGCCGGTGATCTGCACCCCCGGTGGCAATGGAGCCTTCCCGTGGAACCATGAGCTGTCGCTGCAGTCGTGGATCGAGGACCGCTACATGACCGACGTCCTGGAGGATGCGGACGTCCTGGTGGTGATCGGGTCGTCCCTGGGCGAAGTCACCTCCAACTACTTCACCTTCGAGCCGCGGGGCAGGATCATCCAGATCGACGCCGAGCCGCGCGTCCTGGAGTCCAACCGGCCCGGCCTGGGCATCCGCGCCGACGCCGGACAGGCGCTCGCGGCCCTGGATGAAGGCCTCGGGTCCGGCAACACCGCGGCGCCGGACTGGCACGGCACCACCCCGGAATCCCTGGTGAAGGAATCCCTCGCCAAGGTCCGTGCCCGGCTGGAATCGCAGGACCTGGCCAAGGAACTGACGTTCATGGCCGACATCCGCGAGGCAGTCCCGGCGGACATGCAGACCTTCTGGGACATGACCATCGCCGCGTACTGGGGCTGGTCCTGCTGGGACGCCCGGCAGGGGCAGTTCCACTCCGCCCAGGGTGCCGGCGGCCTGGGGTTCGGCTTCCCGGCGGCGATTGGGGCTGCCGTTGGCCTGCAAACGCTGGGCAAACCTGCCCGGGTGCTTGCGGTCTCCGGCGACGGCTCGTCCATGTATTCCATCTCGGAGCTGGCCACCGCCAGGCAGCACAACGTGCCGGTCACCTGGCTGATAGTGGACGACGGCGGCTACGGCATCCTGCGCGAATATATGGTGGGTGCCTTCGGCAAGGCCACCGCCACCGAACTCGCCCGCCCCGACTTCGTGAAGCTGGCGGAATCCTTTGGCGTCCCTGCCGTCCGGGCGGCTCCGGAGGATGTGGGGGACGCGCTGAAGGCGGGATTCGCCGCGGACGGACCGAACGTCGTCGTCGTTGAAACCCTGCTGAAGATGTTCAGCCCCACCCATCTGGGCGACTGACTCAACCCCGCCCGCTCCAACGCTCCCTCACGTCCCGCCGCGCCCGGCCGGAAGTGGGGGAGCGTGGCCGTTTAAGGCCCCCACCCATGAACTTCGTTTCCCTAAGCAACCTTTTTCTGATACAGTTGCTTGCAGCAACTAATTCTTTAGGGAGGGCCATGTCTGTCGCACCGGCCACCGCAGCCGACCTCGTCAGCCACATCTATGACCTCCAGCGCGCACTGCGCTGCGTCACCATGATCAACGTCAAAGGCCAGGACACCGGCATCGCCCTGCAGGGCGTGCTCAAGTTCATCGGCGAAGGGGAGACCCGGGCCGCGCATCTGGCCGAACGGCTGGGAGTGAGCCCGCCCGTCCTCAGCCGGCACGTGGCCGAACTGGCCGATGCCGGCCTGGTGGTGCGCACCCCGGACCCGGACGATGGCCGGGCCCAACTGCTGGCTCTCTCCCCACGGGGGAAGGAGAAGCTGGCAGAGCTGGTACGGCACCGGGCCGAGACGCTGCAGGCCTACCTCTCCGACTGGAACGAGGATGACGCCGTCGCAACAGCCGCGATGCTGAACAAGCTCACCGCATCCCTGAAGAATTCCATCCGGGCAAGGGCGGCCGGAACCACCACCGAACACAAAACGCAGGAGTCCATCAATGGCTAACGTCACCGCCGCCGCGGACCAGGAGCAGGAGCAGGAGCGTGAGCGCCAACGCCCCGCTCAACAGGAGTCGCGGCAATCCAAGCGCCATGAACCCGGCGCGCCCATGAACCACCGGCAGATCATGGAGGCCTTGACCGGCCTGCTCGCCGCCTTCTTCACCGCGATCCTCAGCAGCACCATCGTGGCCAACGCGCTGCCCACCATCATGTCCGAGCTCAAGGGCACGCAGACGGACTTCGCATGGGTCATCACGGCCGCCCTGCTGGCCAACGCGGCCACCACCCCCATCTGGGGCAAGCTGGCCGACCTCTTCGACAAAAAGTTCCTGGTCCAGCTCAGCATCGTGATCTTCGTTGCCGGCTCGGTCATGGCCGGCTTCTCCGAAAACATCCCGTTCCTGCTGACGGCCCGCGTGATCCAAGGCATCGCCATGGGCGGCCTCACCGCCCTGGCCCAGGCCATCATCGGCTCCATCATCCCGCCGCGCGAACGCGGCAAGTACTCCGGCTACATGGGCGCCGTCATGGCGGTCGGCACCGCCGGCGGACCCCTGCTGGGCGGGTTCATCGTGGACAGCTCCCTCGGCTGGCGCTGGACCTTCTTCGTCTGCGTGCCGCTCGCCGTCGTCGCCCTCATCCTGCTCCAGGTGACGCTGAAGATTCCGCACGTCCGGCGGGCCGCCAAGATCGACTGGTTCGGCGCCATCCTGCTGACCTCCGGCGTCAGCCTGCTCCTGATCTGGGTCTCCTTCGCCGGCAAGGCCGACTACTACGACTGGTGGTCCTGGCAGTCCGCGGTGATGGTGGGCGGCGGCGTCCTCCTGCTCGCACTCCTGGTGCTGGTGGAATCCAAGGTGTCCCAGCCGATCATCCCGCTGAAGATCATCTCCGAGCGGACCACCGCCCTGGCCATCGTCGCCTCCGTGGCCGTGGGTGTGGCGATGTTCGGCTCCTCGACCTTTCTGGGCCAGTACTACCAGGTGGCCCGCGGCGCCACGCCCACCGAGGCCGGCCTGCTGACCCTGCCCATGATCGCCGGCAACCTCATCGGTTCCGTGGTTTCCGGCCAGCTCATCAGCCGCTACGGCAAGTGGAAGCGGTTCCTGATCGGCGGCACCATCCTGCTGATCGGCGGCCTTGCGCTCGCGGGCACCATGGACCACACCACGGAACTGTGGCTGACCGGCCTCTACACCGGTATCTTCGGCATCGGGCTGGGCATGCTGATGCAGAACCTGGTCCTCGCCGTCCAGAACACGGTCCGCGCCACGGACATCGGTTCGGCCAGCGCATCCGTGGCGTTCTTCCGCTCTGTCGGCGGCGCCATCGGCGTATCCGTGCTGGGCGCCGTGATGGCCAACCACGTCAAGGACCTGGCCACCGACGGACTCGCGAAGCTCGGCATCCAGGCCGGCGGCAACAGCGGTGCCACCCTCGACCTGAAGGACCTGCCCGCGCCGATTGCCGACGTCATGCGCGCCGCCTACGGTGACGCCACAGCCGGCATCTTCATGATCTCCGCCGCCGTCAGCGTCGTTGCGCTTCTCGCCGTGATCTTCATCAAGGAGGTGCCGCTGCGCAAAACCGTGGACATCACCCCTGAGGCCAGCCTGCAGGCCAATGCCGCGGGCGAAGCAGGCATGACCGCAATGACCGGTCAGCTGCCCCTGGTCACCTCGGCCCGGGTTGCGGCCCCGGCGGCGTCACCGGCCAAGAGGTACGACGGCGGCGCGGCAGCGGCTGCCGCCGCTTCAGGCACGGTTGCCACGGACGACCTCGAGGAGGCTTTCGCACGCAGCTTCCAGTCCGGGGACCTGGACCTGCCGGCGCCGGCCAGCGTCGACAGGGTTGCGGAGGCGGTGGCCGGTGCAGCGTCCACCCTGCAAACCCTGCAGCACACCCAGCAGCTGCTTGCCCGGCAGCAGGCGGAGCTGGGCGGCCTGGTGCTGGACATCCAGGAGCAGCTCCGCACCCAGCGGGAGGTTGCCGCCCAGCAGGCAGCCACGGCGGCGGAACTCAGCCGGCTGCAGCGCCGGCTCCTGAAGGAACGCAAGATCCAGGCGGCCGCAGCCCTGTACCTTGCTGGCCACGGAAGGCACAGCGCGGCCGCGCCGGACCGCCCGGCTGCCGGCGAGGCACAGCAGGACCAGTAGGAACACCACGCCGCAGCACCCGTCCGGTCTCCCGGGCGGGTGCTGCGGCGTTTGCGCGTCCAAAGGAGTGCCCCGCCAGCTTCCGGGACGGAACTTTGGGAGGCCAATGTCGGTGGGCATCACTAGTAGTACTTTGTTAGGTTGGTGGCGCGTGCTGGCAGTAGGGGCAGCGGGCGA
>NZ_JBTZSU010000048.1:0-25512 GCF_054890965.1 Arthrobacter sp. C152 | reverse complement strand
CATCCTCATGGTCGCCGGCTGGTACGCCTGCCGCACCCGCATCCGCGAAATCGCCCAAACCCGCGACGGCTACACCGGAATGTCCCCGGTCATCGCCAACCGGACGCCCATCTCCTGACCAGCCTCTTCCGCCACCTCCGAGCTAAGAAAGACCATGACACCAGAACCGCAGCCCACCCTGACCGCATCCCCTACCCAGCCCGCCGCCGTCGAACCCCTCCCCCGGCGGCCAAACGCCGATGAAGCCGGGCCCGCCCTGAAATCCGCCGGCCACGTCATCGTCGATTCCCTGGCGGCGCACGGCGTGCGGCGCACCTACGTGGTTCCCGGCGAAAGCTTCCTCGACGTGCTCGACGGCCTGCACGGCTCCGCCATCGAAACCATCGTGTGCCGGCACGAAGGGGGCGCGGCGTACATGGCCGAGGCCGACGGCAAGATGAACCAGCTTCCCGGCGTGGCCATGGTGACCCGCGGGCCCGGCGCCGCGAACGCCCATGTGGGGCTGCACACCGCCTGGCAGGACTCCACGCCCATGCTGCTCTTCGTGGGACTGATCCCCTTCGCGCACCGGGACCGGGAGGCGTTCCAGGAGTTCGACATCAAGTCCTGGTTCGATACCGGGGCCAAGCGGGTCATGGTGCTGGACCACCCGGAACGCGCGTCCGAGATCGTGGCCGAAGCCATGTTCGCGGCCATGAGCGGCCGGCCGGGACCGGTGGTGGTCGGCCTGCCGGAGGACGTCATCCGGCAGCAGGTGCCGGCCCGGCTGCACCCGCCGATCCCGGTTGCCGCCGGCGGGATGGGCAGCGCCGACGCCGGCGCGCTGGAGGCCGCCCTCGCCGCTGCCAGCAAGCCGCTGTTCGTCACGGGCGGCAACGACTGGACCCAGGATGCCGCCAGCCGGCTGACGGCGTGGCTGGAACGGCACCACATCCCCGCGGCGGCGGAATGGCGGACGCAGGGGACGGTGTCCTTCGACTCGCCCTCCTACGTGGGGCCCATCGGATACGGCCGGCCCCGCCCCACCTATGACCTGCTGGAGGAGACCGACCTGCTGGTCTTCGTGGGAACCGTCCCGGGCGACGTGATCACGGACGGCTTCGTGTGCCGGCAGGACTGGGACAAGGAGAACTTCCTGGTCACGGTGGATCCCTCGCTGCGCGGACGCTCCGGGCCCGTGTCCCGGCAGATCCTGGCCAAGCCGGACGCGTTCGTCCGCGGCCTTGAAGGCATCACCCTGCCGGTGAAGGAGGAGTGGAAGGCCTGGACGGGCAGGATGCGTGCCGAGCAGGAGCGCTTCGCCGCGCTGCCTCCCGCTACTCCCTCGGCCGGCAAAGCGAGGATGGACACCTTGATGGCCAATCTCATCCCCCGGCTGCCGGAGGACGCGGTGGTGACGTTCGGGGCCGGCGAGCACACCAACTGGGCGCACCGGTATTTCCCCACCCGCCGCTACGCCTCCATGCTCAGCGCCCGCAACGGCTCCATGGGCTACTCCATCCCGTCCGCCGTCGCCGCCTCACTGGCCGAACCACGACGGCGGGTGGTCACCATCGCCGGGGACGGCGAGTTCCTGATGAACGGCCAGGAGCTGGCCACCGCGGTGCAGTACGGCGCCACGCCCCTGGTGGTCGTCATGGACAACCAGGAGTACGGCACCATCCGCAGCCACCAGGAGCGGCACTATCCGCAGCGGATCTCCGGCACCCAGCTGAAGAACCCGGACTTCGGGCTGATGGCCCGGGCCTTCGGCGGGTTCGGCGTCACCGTCACCGAAGACCGCGACGTGCCGGCGGCCCTGGAAGCGGCGCTCTCGGCCATCGACGACCAAGGCGTTTTCGCGCTGGTCCACCTGGTGGTGGACCAGCGCGTCAAGGCGTACTGAAGGGGTAGTGCAAAAGCCGGCGCCGCAACCCGGCACAACAAATCCGCGCACAAAACGCGAAAATTGTTGAACAATCCGAGATTCTCGTGCATCCTGAAGTGACCACTTAAAAGGAGACGGGAATCACCATGGCCTTCATAGACCTCAACAGCGACGTAGGGGAATCCTTCGGGAACTGGACGATGGGCGACGACGCCGCGATCTTCCGGTCGGTCTCCAGCGCCAATGTGGCCTGCGGCTTCCACGCCGGTGACCCCAGCACCATTGCGCAGACCTGCCGCGACGCCGTGGCGGCCGGGGTCACCATCGGCGCCCACGTGGGCTACCGGGACCTGGCGGGCTTCGGCAGGCGCTTCCTGGACTGCTCCCCCACGGAGCTCGCCGACGATGTCCTGTACCAGCTGGGCGCGCTCGACGCGCTTGCCCGCTCGGCGGGCGGGCGCGTCCGGTACGTAAAGCCGCACGGCGCGCTGTACAACACCATCGTCACGCACTGGGCCCACGCCCAGGCAGTGGTGGACGCCGTGAAGGCCTTCGGCGGGGACCTGCCCCTCCTCCTGCTCCCCGGCTCGGCCGCCCTTACGGCGGCCGAGGCCGCGGGCCTCAGGGGCGTTGCGGAGGCGTTCGCGGACCGCGCCTATAACCCCGACGGCACCCTGGTGTCCCGCCGCGAAAAGGGCGCCGTCCTGCACGACCAGGACCTCGTGGCCGCCAACATGGTCCGGCTCGCCACCGAGGGGACCATCATGGCCCATGACGGCTCCGTCATCCGGACCACGGCCGAAAGCATCTGCCTGCACGGCGACACCGAGGGTGCGGTGGCGATGTCCGCCGCCGTCCGCCGCGAACTGGAGGCCGCCGGCGTCGGAATCAGGAGCTTCGTGTGAGCTCGCCCGCCATCCGCTGGGCAGGCCCTCGCGCCCTGCTCATTGAACTCGATTCCCTGCCGGAGGTCCTGGCCCTGCACGCCCAGCTGGTGCAGGACCCGCCGGCCGGACAGGTCGACGTCCTGGCCGCCGCGCGGACCGTCATGGCAGTCTTCGACTCCCCGGCCAGCGCCCGCGCGGCACGGCACGGGATCACCCTCGCGGCTCCGGCCGGCTCCCACGGACCGGCTTCCGGCGATGAGCCCGTCCGGATCGAAGTGGTTTACGACGGCGAGGACCTGGCCGACGTGGCAGCCCATACCGGGCTGAGCACCGACGCGGTGGTGGCTGCCCACACCGGGCAGCTATGGACCGCAGCCTTCGGCGGCTTCGCCCCGGGCTTCGCCTACCTGGTGGGCGAAAACGAGGTCCTCAACGTTCCGCGGCGGAGCACACCGCGCACCGCCGTGCCCGCCGGGTCGGTGGCCATGGCGGGGAACTTCTCCGCCGTCTACCCCCGCAGCTCCCCCGGCGGCTGGCAGCTGATCGGCCGCACCGCAGCCCGGATGTGGGACCTGGACCGCGAACAGCCGGCCCTGGTGCGCCCCGGTCAGCGGGTCCGGTACGTGGCAGTGCGGGAACTCGTGCAGCTCTCCGGCGGCAAGGCGCCGGCGCCGCAGGCCGAGCCGGCACGCAACGGTCCCGCCCTCGAAGTCCTAACCCCCGGCCCGCAGTCCCTGATCCAGGACCTGGGCAGGGCCGGCTACCGGGACCTCGGCGTCTCCGCCGCCGGTGCCGCGGACACGGCCAGCGCCCGGCAGGCCAACCGGCTCGCCGGAAACGCTCCCGGCGATGCCGTGGTGGAGAACGTCCTGGGCGGCCTGGCGGTCCGGGCCAGCGGGGAACTGACGGCGGCCCTGAGCGGTGCGCCGGTCACCGCGACCATCGACGGCCCCCTTGGTTCCCGGCAGGCCCCCATGTACGGACCCTTTGCCCTGCACGACGGCGAAACCCTGCGGCTGGACCAGCCGACGGCCGGCCTGCGGACCTACCTTGCAGTCCGCGGCGGCATCGACGTTCCGGCCGTCCTGGGCAGCCGCTCAACGGACCTGATGTCCGGCATCGGACCCGCCCCCCTGGCCGCCGGAACCGTGCTTCCGGTCGGCGCGGCAGACCGGGGCCGGATCGTGGGCGACCCGGAACCGTCCACCCTGCCCGCGGACGTGGCCGCCGGCACGGCCGGCCGGCCCGTCATCCTGCGCATCACGCCCGGGCCCCGGCAGGACTGGTTCACCGCTGAATCCCGCGCCGCCCTCACCGGCCAGGCATGGACCGTGACCGCGGAGTCCAACCGCATCGGTGTCCGGCTGGGTACCGGTGAAGGCGGCTCTCCCCTGGTACGGGCCCGGACCGAAGAACTCCCCAGCGAAGGCGTGGTGGCCGGCTCACTGCAGGTGCCGCCGTCGGGCCTTCCCGTCCTGTTCCTGGCTGACCACCCCGTCACCGGCGGCTACCCGGTGATCGGCGCCGTCATCCCCGAGGACCTGCCGGCGGCAGCGCAGCTCCCGCCCGGCACCCCGCTCCGTTTCGTCGCTGTCGACCCGGAAACGCTGCGGCCCCTGACCTCCATTCCCAGCGCGTGAAAGAAGCCACCATGAAGAAAGTCCTGATCGCCAACCGCGGCGAAATAGCTGTCCGGATCGCCCGCGCCTGCGCCGACGCGGGGCTCGCGTCCGTTGCCGTCTATTCCGACCCCGACGCCGACGCCCTGCACGTGCGCCTCAGCGACGAGGCGTACGCGCTGGACGGCTCGGCGAGCGCCGAGACCTACCTCAACATCGGAAAGCTGCTGGCCGTCGCGGAGCGGGCGGGCGCGGACGCCGTCCACCCCGGCTACGGCTTCCTTTCCGAAAACGCGGACTTCGCCCAGGCAGTGCTCGACGCCGGACTCACCTGGGTGGGCCCCTCACCGGACGCGATCCGCAGCCTGGGGAACAAGGTCACCGCCCGCGAAATAGCGGTGCGGGCCGGCGCCCCGCTGGTGCCCGGCTCCGACGGTCCGGTGGCCGACGCCGCCGAGGTGCGCGCGTTCGCGGAGCAGTATGGCGTACCGGTGGCCATCAAGGCAGCCTTCGGCGGCGGCGGCCGCGGCCTGAAGATCGCCTACCGGCTGGAGGACATCGACGACGCGTTCGAGTCCGCCGTCCGGGAGGCCACCGTGGCCTTCGGCCGCGGCGAATGCTTTGTGGAGCGCTTCCTCGACAAACCGCGCCACGTCGAAGCGCAGGTGCTGGCGGACACCCACGGCAACGTCGTGGTGGTGGGCACGCGCGACTGCTCCCTGCAGCGCCGCAACCAGAAGCTGGTGGAGGAAGCCCCCGCGCCGTTCCTCACCGATGAGCAGCGCAGCCGGATCCACGAATCAGCCCGGGCCATCTGCCGCGAAGCCGGCTACACCGGTGCCGGGACGGTCGAATACCTGGTGGCCCCGGACGGCGTGATCTCCTTCCTGGAGGTCAACACCCGCCTTCAGGTGGAGCACCCGGTCACGGAGGAGACCTCCGGAATCGACCTGGTGCGCGAACAGTTCCGCATCGCCGCCGGGCTCCCCGTGTCCGTCACGTCGGACCCCGAGCCGGTTGGCCATGCCTTCGAGTTCCGGCTGAACGCCGAGGACGCCGGCCGCGGGTTCCTGCCCTCCCCCGGCCCGGTGGATGTGTTCGAAGCCCCCACCGGGGCCGGCATCCGGGTGGATTCCGGAGTCCGCTCGGGCTCCGTGGTGCCGTCCGAGTACGACTCCCTGATGGCCAAGCTGATCGTCCACGGCGCAGACCGGGCCCAGGCACTGCGCCGGGCGCGTGCCGCACTGGATGAGCTGCGCATCGAAGGGGTCCCCACCGTGGTGCCGTTCCACCGCGCCGTGGTGCGCGACCCGGACTTCACGGCAGAGGACCGGCTGGGCGTGTACACCACGTGGATTGAGTCCGCCTTTGCAGGCCGGCTGGCGTCCGCCCTGGACAGCTTTGCGTCCGGACCGGTTGCACGGCGCGAAACACTCACCGTGGAGATCGACGGCAAGGCCGTGCAACTCGGCCTTCCGGCCGCCGTCTTCAGCGCCCTGATGCACGGCGGCGGCGCGGCCCCCGCACCGGCCGCTCCCGCCGACGGCACTCCCGCGGCCAACGGACACGTCACCGCCCCCATGGGCGGGAACCTCGTCAAATGGCTTGCCGACGACGGCGCGGAGCTGGGTGCCGGCCAACCCGTCGCCGTCCTGGAAGCGATGAAGATGGAAACCGTGGTTTCCGTGGAAGAGGCCGGGACCTTCACCCGGGGCTCGCAGGTTCCCGGCACCGCCGTGGCGCGGGGCGAGGTGCTGGGCACCGTCGCCTAAACTGGTCGTCCACGCTATTTGGGGGGGTAATGCGGCATGGACGCTTGGGCTGGTGCGCACGGGGATGGCGGCGCTGCCGAGCACGCGCACACCACCGCCTGGACTGCGGCGCGGATCCGCCGCGGCATCGCCGGCGGTGAGCTGACCCCGGGAACCAAGCTTTCGGAGCAGTCTTTGTCTGCTGCCCTTGGCGTCTCCCGGAACACGCTGCGGCAGGCCTTCACCGCCCTGGCGGAGGAGTCGATAGTCCGCCGCATTCCCAACCGCGGCGTCTTCGTGGCCTCGCCAGGGCCGGAGGACGTCCGGGAGATCTACCGCGTCCGCCGGGCCATCGAGCCTGCTGCGGTGCTCTGGGGCGACATAACGCCGCAGAAGCTGGACACGATGGAAGCCGTGGTCCGGCGCGCACAGGCTGCGCGGGACGCAGGCTCCGTCGCCGATATGGCCGACGCCAACCAGGCGTTCCACCGGGAAGTAGTGGGCCTTACCGGCAGCGGAACCCTGGGCCGGATGATGGACCGCGTGCTGGCCGAGATGCGCCTGGTGTTCTACGCCATGTCCTCAGCCCCGGACTTCCACAGCCAGTACGTGGACCGCAACGTGCTGCTGGTCACGCGGCTCCGGGCGGGCGAGAACGAAACGGCTGCGGCCGAACTGCGCGAGTACCTCAACACCGCGGAAGCGGAACTGCTGGGGCACCTGGCAGGGACCACCGCGTCCTGAGAGCGGGGCCCCTTAAGCGCCGCCCCTTAAACGCCTGCGGCCGGTGCCACCCTTTGCGGGTGGCACCGGCCGTTCTGTATGGGCCGGCTGGCGTTAGGGGACCAGGTAGTCGCTGTCCCGGGCGTCGGTGATCAGCATGTGCCCGGGCGCGTGCCCGATGGCCAGGGGCGGGCGGGACTGCATGACGGCGGCCTGGGGCGTGACGCCGCAGGCCCAGAAGACGGGGAGGTGCCCTTCGGGAATCTCGACGGCGTCCCCGAAGTCGGGCCGCGACAGGTCGCGGATGCCAAGTTCCTCCGGGTTGCCCACGTGGACAGGGGCGCCATGCACGGCGGGGTAACGCGAGGTGATGCGCACGGCATCTGCCACCTGGGAGGCGGGGACCGGGCGCATGGAGACAACCATGGGCCCGGACATCCGGCCGGCGGGGGCGCACTGGCGGTTGGTGCGGTACATGGGCACGTTCACGCCCTGGTCGATATGGGCGATGGCAATGCCGCCGTCCTGCAGGGCCGCCTCGAAGGTGAAGGAGCAGCCGATCAGGAACGTCACCAGGTCATCGCGCCAATAGCCGGTGATGTCCGTGGGCTCGTCCACTTTCACGCCGTCGCGGTACACCGTGTATTTCGGGACATCGGTCCGGATGTCGCCCCCGGCCAGCAACGGCCCGGTGGTTTCACCGGGTTCCAGCACTCCCAGGACGGGGCACGGCTTGGGATTCCGCTGCGCGAACAGCAGGAGGTCGAACGCGTACTCCCGCGGAATGGACAGCACGTTCGCCTGCGCGTACCCCCGGGACCAGCCTGATGTTGGTTCGGCGAGGCCGCCGCGGAATGCCTCGCGGGCGGCTGCGGGCAGGAGGGAGGAGCGGTTGGTCATGACCACAGCTTCGCCAGGCCCAGCATCGAGGTCCAGCCCAGGAACAGCGTGATCAGCCAGGTGGCCACGCCTAGCAGGAGGAGCCATTTGGGGTACGCGTAGCCGTGCATCAGGTCCCGGCGGCGCCATGCGACCCACAGGAGCACAGCGAAGCCCACGGGCAGGATCAGGCCGTTGAAGGCGCCGGCGAAGATGAGCAGCTGCTGCGGAGCCTGGCCCAGGAAGAAGTACACCAGGGCGCAGCCGGCGATGAAGGCCACCGTCAGGAGGTTCCGCTTCCGCTCAGGCGTGCGCGAGGAGGTCACGAACGAGATGGACGTGAAGGCCGCGCCGATGACGGAGGTGATGGCTGCAGCCCACAGGACGATGCCGAACATGCGGAGGCCGATTTCGCCGGCGGCGGCGCCGAAGGCCTCGGCCGCCATGTTGTTGCTGGTCAGCACGGTGCCGCCGGCCACAACGCCCAGGATGGCCAGGAAGAGCAGCACGCGCATGATCCCGGTGACGATAATGCCAAGGATGGAGCTGCGGGTGATCTGCTTGACGTGCTCCACCCCGGTGGCGCCGGAGTCCAGCATCCGGTGCGCTCCGGCGTACGTGATGTAGCCGCCCACCGTGCCGCCCACCAGCGTAGTGATGATGAGGAAGTCCACGGTGTCCGGCAGGAAGGTGTTCTTCAGCGCCTCACCCAGCGGCGGTGCGGCAACAACGGCCACATAGATCATCAGCAGGATCATGACGGCGCCCAGGAGCACCACGATCCGGTCCAGGGCCATGCCGGCCTTCTTGCTCAGGAACACCAGGATGGCAACGACGGCGGAGACGGTTCCGCCGATCTTCGGGTCGACGCCGAGCATGGCGTTGGCGCCCAGGCCGGTTCCGGCGATGTTGCCGATGTTGAACACCACGCCGCCAAGGAACACCAGGCCGGAAAGCAGCCAGCCGACGCCGGGCAGCACCTTGTTGCCGAGTTCCTGGGCGCGCAGGCCCGTCACGCCGATGACGCGCCAGACGTTCATCTGGACGGCCATGTCAATCAGGATGGACGCCAGGATGGCGAAGGCGAAGGCGGCACCGATCTGGGCCGTAAAAACGGTGGTCTGGGTGATGAAGCCCGGCCCGATGGCGCTTGTGGCCATCAGGAACATCGCCCCCAGGAGGGCTGTGCGCCGCGCAGAGGAGCTTAGTTTCAGTTTCGTGCCGGTATCTGCCATGGTCCGTCCATTGTTCGGGGTGACTGGAGTCACAGTGGTCGTTCCGATTGACGATACAGGTTGTTGAACAATTTAGGCAAGGCATTGTTCAACAAAATTCCGCCTGCCAGGCTGCCCGGAAGGCAGGAAGGCCGGCACCCGCGCGTAATTTGCGGGCGCCGGCCTTCCTTTCCAGGGCCGTTGGCTGGTGGCGCTACAGGCGGTCCGTGCGGTCCTCGCCCCTGTGGCCGCCCCCGCGCAGGTTCTCCTGGACCTTGCCGAACAGATCCTTGATTGTGGACTCCGCATTGGAAATAACGTCCACGGGAACGTAGACCTCATGAGTCACCGGCAGGTCGTATTCATCCTTCAAGTGCGTGCCGTTTCCCACGCCCGTCAGGGACAGGTAGACCATGGCCTCGGTCCGCGCGATGCCGGCAAGTTTGCCGAACACCACCGTGAATTCGTTCGGCTGGAAACTGATGGTCTGCCCGATGTGGCTGCGGCCCAGCTCACCGGCGGGGACGGCCTTCTCCAACTGGCTTCCGGTGTAGTCCATGAACTTCTCCTTAGATCGCCAACACTTACGCAGGCAGTCTAACGCTGGAGCGGTGCACAAAGTCCGGGCGCGGGGCGTGGTCACTCCTCCATTGTCCGGAGCGGTGCGGCGCCGGTTTGATGGCTTAACCCGCTGCAATGGCCGCAGCCCTGCCACCATCCAAAGGACATGCCGTGACTTCAACGATGAGCCGCGTAAGAGCCCCCCGCTGGGACGACGTCAAGGTCGGAGACCGCGTCGAGCTTCGAAGGAATGGCCGCACCGCCTTCGCCGGGGAGGTGGATGCCAGGACGGACGACGGCGACATCGTCTGGGTGACCGCGCCGGCCGGAGGGCGCCGGCTTTTCCACATAGCCGACGGCTTCGACCTGGCGGGGGCCCGGCATGATGGAGTGCCCCGAGGACTGCCATTACTGCTGCGGTCCCGAGACGGACTGAAGGCCGCGGACACCACCGGCACGTCACAGGGCGGCAAGTAGCCGGATTTGATGCCCGGATCATCACGATCCGGGCATCAAATGTGCGGTGCGCCCGGTGGCATCGTTGACGCAGCGCACCAGTGCCGCGAAGGTAATGCCATGAGGTCTCACAAAATGTCCCAGGGGATAGTCATGTCGACGGCGGCCGCAGCGGCTGCCCTGCTGCTTACCGGTTGCGGTCCCAGCCAGCCGCAGTCGCGAACCACCACGACGCCGGCCACGGGCCAGGCCAGCCAGTCCGCGGCCCCCACCACGACCTCGCCGGGCACTCCCACCTCGACGGCGGCCCCGTCGTCTCCGCCGGCGTCCGACGCAACCGGCGGCGGCACTCCGGCCCTCTGCAAAGCCGCCGGGCTCACCGCGGCCACCGACCCCACCGGCGGCGGCGCGGCGGGCAGCGTCTACATGAAGCTCAACCTGACCAACAAGGGGTCGGAACCCTGCCTCCTCCGGGGCTTCGCCGGGGTGTCCCTGGTGGCCGATGCCGCCGGCGATCCCATCGGTGCGCCGGCCCAGCGCGACGAGTCCGCACCCGCCGTGGATGTCCTGCTGGCCCCGGGCCAGACCGGCACCGCCGTGCTGCGTTACACGCAGGCGGGTAACTACATGGGCTGCACCCTGGTGGACGCCGCAGGCTACCGGGTCTATCCGCCCGAGGATACGGACTCGCTGTTCCTGCCCCAGCCCACCAAGGCCTGCAGCAACGCAGACATCGTCCTGCTCAGCATCGGGGCTTTCCAGCCCTCCTGACAACCCGCCCAGTTCCGCGGAACGGCGGCCCAGTATCCCCTGAAGGCGGCCCGGCTCCCATGCCGGGCCGCCTTCAGTTCTTGTGCGCCGCCGTCGGGAGTTCCACCCGGCAGGATTGTAAGTAGACTTATCGAAACCATGGCGGACAGATGCGCCCATCACGGACCATCGCAGCAGCGGCCCGCCAGGGCCACGGACCGGAGGCAGGTTGGACTGGCATGACGTCACTTTGGCTGGACCGCGCGCAGACCTTTACCTCTGATCCGTTCGAGCCGGATACCAGGTACGACACGGTGGTGGCCGGAGCCGGGCTCACCGGCCTCGTCACCGCGCTGCTGCTGGCCCGGTCCGGGCAGCACGTCCTGGTGCTCGAAGCCCGCTACCCCGGTGCCGTGACCACGGGCAACACCACCGCGAAGCTGACGCTGCTCCAGGGAACGTTCCTGTCGCAGCTGGCGCGGCAGTATTCGCGCAAGCAGGTGCAGGCGTACGTGGACGGCAACAGGGAAGGCCAGGCGTGGCTGCTGCGCTACCTGGACGAACAAAAGGTTCCGTACCAGCGCCGCGACGCGTACACCTACGCCGCCTCCGCGCAGGGCACGGAGAAGCTCCGCGAGGAGGTCAGCGCCGCCACGACTGCGGGGCTGGACGTGGAATACGTGCGCGACGCCGGCCTGCCGTTCCCGGTCCACGGCGCCGTCCGGATGCGGGACCAGGCACAGATCCACCCCCTCGAGGTCCTGGACGCGCTTGTCGCTGACATCCGCGGCCGCGGCGGACACGTCGTCGGCGGGGTCCGCCTGCAGGACGTGGCCGGCGCTTCGCCCTCCACCATCCGGACCAACCGCGGCAGCGTCAGGGCTGACCGGGTGGTCCTGGCCACCGGCATCCCCGTACTGGACCGCGGCCTGTACTTCGCGAAGCTGACGCCGAGCCGCTCCTACGCTGCGGCACTGGCCCTGCCCGATGACCAGTCACCTCCGCCGGGCATGTACATCTCCGTCGAGCAGCCCACCCATTCCCTGCGCGACTATGAAACGGACGGCAGGACGCTGCTGCTGGTGGGCGGCCACGGGCACCACGTGGGCCGGACGCCGTCGGAAAAGGCACACCTGGCCGGCCTGCTCGGCTGGGCCGGCCAGCACTACCCCGGCGCGGAACCCACCCACACGTGGTCTGCGCAGGACTACCTGCCCACCAACCTCATGCCGTTCTTCGGCAAGCTCCCCCGCGGCCGGGGCCACATCTATTTCGGCACGGGCTACAACAAGTGGGGGATGACGAACGCCGTCGCGGCAGCGCTGGACATCACCGCGGACATCCTGGGCGGCCAGGTGCCATGGGCGGACACCATCCACCACCGGGTCACAGCCCCGGCCGGTGCGCTCTCCGCCGTCGCTTTGAATGCCGGGGTGGCAGCTCGGCTGGCCACGGATTGGGGAAGGCTGGCGGCGGAGGGCCGCAGGTTCGACGGCGGCCAGGGGCGTGCGGGGCAAATCCCGGCGCCCGCGGAGGCAGGCTCCGCGCCACTCCCCGCCGAGGGCCAGGGCAAAGTCCACCGGGAAGGCAACCGGCCCGTGGCGGTATCGACCGTGGACGGCACCACCTGCCGGCTCTCGGCTGTCTGCACCCACCTGGGCGGCATCGTGCACTGGAACGACAACGAACAAACGTGGGACTGCCCCCTGCACGGCTCCCGCTTCACCAACGAGGGCAAGCTGCTGGAAGGCCCGGCCACCAGGGACCTGCCGACGGCGGACACCGCCTAAGGGGCGAACCGCTCCTTTTGCCTTGCTGGGCTGCCGCGGGCGGGACTATGTTTGAAGGACCTACGGTTGGGCTGGGACGGCCACCGGCAGCAGGACCCGCAGAGGCATGTCATGAGTTACATCCCAGTCAGCAGACGCACCATCAGGCGACGCCGTGAATCCGAGAAGTCCACCCGGCGCCTTGTCCTCGTCCTCTCCCTTGCCGCCGCCGCGGCATGGCTCGTGTCCGTGCTGACGTCGACCGCTGTCCACGTCGACCCCTTCGTCCACGACATGAATCTCGTCGTGCACAATGTGTTCCTCATTGTTGCCTTTGGCGCCATCATCCTGGTCGACTGGCACGGATTCCTGTGGCTGATCGGCCGGCGCAACCTGGGTGAGATCATCCGGCTCGACGGTGCGGCGACGCCGCTCATCTGGGGCGGCCTCACCGGCCTGCTGGCTACCGGCGTGTTCCTCAGTCCGCATCTGGACAGCGTCATGACAGACGTCAAGCTCGCGGCGATCCTGGTGCTCAGCCTGAACGGGATCATGCTGATCCCGCTCATGCGGCGGCTTGCCAGGCTGCCCGGGAAGGCCACGTTCATGGACCTGGCTGCCGGGCAGCGGGCGCACCTGATGATCTGCCTGGTGATTTCGCAGGCGTGCTGGTGGACGGCGATCGCCATCGGGTTCATCAACGCGTCGTCCTAGGGGGAAACCGGCGCCCGCCCACGGGGTCAGTGTCGGTGCCGTGCGGCATGATGGAGGCATGACCCAGGATCAGGCGACACCCGGTGGCGGCGCTTCCGGATCTGCTGCGCCCATGGGCCAGTTCAGCAGGCCCACCCGTGAATGGTTCCTGGGTGCGTTCTCGGAACCCACACCGGCACAGGCAGGCGCCTGGAACGCCATCTCCTCAGGTTCGCACGCGCTGGTCGTGGCCCCCACCGGTTCCGGTAAGACCCTTGCCGCCTTCCTCTGGGCCCTCGACCGGCTGACCGCCGCTGCACCGGCGGCACCTGCGGGGGCTGCCGCGGAGGCCCCAACCAAGGGAAAACGGGCGCGGGCCCCCAAGCGCAAGACCCGGGTCCTCTACATCTCCCCCCTGAAAGCCCTGGGCGTCGACGTGGAGCGGAACCTCCGGTCCCCGCTGATCGGCATCACGCAGACCGCCAAGCGGCTGGGACTTCCGGCGCCGCTGATCACCGTGGGCGTCCGTTCCGGGGATACCCCTGCCGCGGACCGCCGCGCACTGCTGAGCAACCCGCCGGACATCCTGATCACCACCCCCGAGTCGCTGTTCCTCATGCTCACCTCGAGGGCCCGCGAGACCCTCACCGAGGTGGACACCGTCATCATCGACGAGGTCCACGCCGTAGCCGGGACCAAGCGCGGCGCGCACCTGGCCGTCTCGCTGGAACGGCTGGATGCGCTGCTGCCCAAACCCGCGCAGCGGATCGGGCTCTCCGCCACCGTGGAACCCCGGGAGCTGGTGGCACAGTTCCTGGCCGGCTCCGCGCCCGTGGAGATCGTGGCGCCGCCGGCGCGGAAAAACTGGGACCTGACCGTATCCGTGCCCGTGGAGGACATGTCGGACCTGCAGGGGGCCGCGGGTGCCTTCGACTCCGGCCCGGCATCGGGGCTCCAGCCACAGGCCTCCATCTGGCCCCACGTCGAAGAGAAGATCGTGGACCTGGTGCTGGCCAACCAGTCCACCATTGTCTTCGCCAACTCCCGCCGCCTCGCCGAGCGCCTCACGGCAAGGCTCAACGAAATTTACGCCGAGCGGCAACTGGTCGCGGTGGGCGGCGGCTGGGACGACTCCGCTGCGGAAGGCACCGCAGGCGGGCCAGGCACTGTGGCGGGACCGGCGTCGGGCGTTCCCGCCTCAACCGCTACGCCCGCCCACATGATGGCGCAGGCAGGCAGCTCGGCCGGGGCCGACCCCGTGCTGGCCCGAGCCCACCACGGCTCGGTGTCGAAGGACCAGCGCGCCCTGATTGAGGACGACCTGAAATCGGGTCGGCTGCGGTGCGTGGTGGCCACATCGTCCCTGGAGCTCGGCATCGACATGGGCGCCGTGGACCTTGTGGTGCAGGTGGAGTCGCCGCCGTCGGTGGCCAGCGGGCTGCAGCGGGTGGGGCGGGCCGGGCACCAGGTAGGTGAGATTTCGCAGGGCGTCCTGTTCCCCAAGCACCGCGCCGACCTGGTCCACACCGCCATCACCGTGGAGCGGATGCTGGAGGGCAAGATCGAGCGCCTCAGCATTCCCGCCAACCCGTTGGACATCCTGGCCCAGCAGACCGTGGCCGCCACCGCCTTGGGCAGCATCGATGTGGAGGAATGGTTCAGCACGGTGCGGCGCTCGGCCCCGTTCGCCTCGCTTCCCCGGTCCGCTTTCGAGGCCACCCTGGACCTGCTGGCGGGACGCTACCCGTCGGACGAATTCGCTGAACTCCGTCCCCGGATCGTGTGGGACCGGAACGCCGGAACCATCGAGGGCCGGCCCGGCGCGCAGCGGCTGGCCGTCACCTCCGGCGGCACCATCCCGGACCGCGGCCTGTTCGGTGTCTACATCATCGGCACCGAAGCCGAGGGGGCTCCCTCCCCCGCCGACGACGGCAAGCCGGCGCGTGCGCCGCGGGGCGGCCGGCGCGTGGGCGAGCTCGATGAAGAGATGGTGTACGAGTCCCGCGTGGGCGATGTCTTCGCGCTGGGCGCCACCAGTTGGAAAATCGAGGACATCACCCACGACCGCGTGCTGGTGTCCCCCGCGTTCGGGCAGCCCGGGAAGCTCCCGTTCTGGAAGGGCGATTCCCTGGGCCGCCCCGTGGACCTCGGGCGGGCACTGGGCGCGTTCGTGCGCGAATTGTCCGCCTCCGACGCCGGGCCCGCCGCCGAGCGCTGCAAGGCCAGCGGGCTGGACGGGTTCGCCGCCAACAACCTCATCCAGTACCTCAATGAGCAGAAGCAGGCCACCGAGGTGGTTCCCAGCGACACCACCCTCGTGGTGGAGCGGTTCCACGACGAACTCGGCGACTGGCGCGTCATCCTGCACAGCCCGTTCGGGATGCCCGTGCACGCGCCGTGGGCGCTGGCCGTGGGCCAGCGGCTTCACCAGCGCTATGGGCTGGACGGCTCCGCGATGGCGGCCGACGACGGCATCGTGCTGCGGGTGCCGATGATGGAGGACGAGCCTCCCGGCGCGGAACTGTTCCTCTTCGACCCCGAGGAACTGGAGCAGATCGTCACCGCCGAGGTGGGGGGCAGCGCCCTGTTCGCCTCCCGGTTCCGGGAGTGCGCCGCCCGCGCGCTGCTGCTCCCCCGGCAGACCCCCGGCAAACGCCAGCCCCTGTGGCAGCAGCGCCAGCGGTCTGCCCAACTGCTGGACGTGGCCAGGAAGTACCCCACGTTCCCCATCGTGCTGGAAACGGTGCGCGAATGCCTGCAGGATGTCTACGACCTGCCCGCCTTGAAGGACATCGCCGCGTCCGTGGAACGCCGGGAGCTGCGGATCGTGCAGACCACCACGCAGCAGCCGTCGCCCTTCGCCAAGTCCCTGCTCTTCGGGTATGTGGCCCAGTTCCTCTACGAAGGCGATTCCCCGCTGGCCGAGCGCCGCGCGGCCGCCCTGGCACTGGACTCCACCCTGCTCAACGAACTGCTGGGCCGGGTGGAGCTGCGCGAGCTCCTCGACGCCAAGGTCATCGACGCCACCGAGCGCGAACTGCAGCGCCTGGCCCCGGACCGCCGCGCACGGGGCATGGAAGGGGTGGCGGACCTCTTGCGGCTCCTGGGCCCGCTCACGCCGGAAGAAACGGCAGAACGGCTCGAAGGCACGCCGGTGGTCCAGGCTGCCGAGGCGGGGCAGGAGGTGCTGGAGCCGGGCGGCGCCGAACCTGGCGAAACCAGTCCTGCCGAAACCGAAGCCCCGGAAGCCAGCCGTGCCGAAGCCGGTCCTACCGAAACCAGCGCACCGGTCCCGGAGGCTGCCGCGCACCTGGCTGCCCTGCAGCGCGCCAACCGTGCGATCAAGGTCAACATCGGCGGCATGGAACGCTTCGCGGCGGTGGAGGACGCTGCGCGCCTCCGCGACGCCATCGGAGTGCCGCTGCCCATGGGCGTTCCGCTGGCCTTCATCGAGCCGGTGGCCGATCCCCTGGGCGACCTCGTGTCCCGCTATGCCCGGACCCACGGCCCCTTCACAGCCGCGGAGGCGGCGGCCCGCCTGGGCCTTGGCGTGGCGGTGGTGGGCACAGCCCTGAAGCGCCTGGCTACGGACGGGCGCGTGGTCGAGGGGGAGTTCCGGCCGCACGTGACGCCACCCGCGGCAACGCCCCCGGAAGGCTTAACTCCGGAACACGGACCGGAAGGCGCCGAACCGGAAGGCGCCGAACCGGAAAGCGCTGAACCGGAGGTTCCGCACCCTATCCAAAGCGAATGGTGCGACGCCGAAGTCCTCCGCAAGCTCCGCCGTCGTTCCCTGGCTGCTCTGCGCGCCGAGGTGGAACCGGTGGACTCCGCCGCCTACGGGCGCTTCCTCCCTGCGTGGCAGCACGTCAGGACGCCTGGCGGCGGCCGCGGCCAGCCCTCGCTGCGCGGACTGGACGGCATCATCACCGCCGTCGACCAGCTCTCCGGAGTGCCGGTCCCAGCTTCGGCCTGGGAACCGCTGGTCCTGGCCAGCAGGGTATCCAACTACCAGCCCGCCATGCTGGACGAACTGATGGCTACCGGCGAAGTCCTCTGGTCCGGGGCCGGCGCGCTGCCCGGAAACGACGGCTGGATCAGCCTGCACCTTGCCGACTCCGTGGAACTGACCCTCAACCCCGCCCCCGACTTCGAACCGGGCGACTCCGGCCGGCGGCTCCTGGACCACCTGCGCACCAACGGCGGCGGCTACTTCTTCCGGCAGCTCACCGAAGTGGCCGGCGGCATGGACGCCGTCCTCAGCGACCAGGAAGTGGTCACCGCGCTGTGGGACCTCGCCTGGGCGGGCCGGATCACCGGCGACACCTTCGCACCGGTCCGGTCACTGATCGCCGGCGGCCACACCGCCCACCGCCAGGTTGCCCGGGCACCCCGCGCCAGGGCACCACGGCTCAGCCGGCTCGGCCGCTCCCACGGCACCGGACTGATGGGATCCCCGGGCCTGTCGGGCGGACGCTACGGCGACGGACGCTACGGCACGGCCGGGGCCGCCACGCCGCCCACTGCGGCTGGCCGCTGGTCCGCCCTTCCGGAGCCGGAACTCGACCCCACCATCCACGCCCGGGCCACCGCGGAACTGCTGCTCGACCGGTACGGCGTGGTCACCAGGGGCTCGGTCATGGCCGAGCAGATCCTGGGCGGCTTCGGCCTGATGTACAAGGTGCTGGCGCGGCTGGAGGAAGCCGGACGCTGCCGCCGCGGCTACTTCATCGAACACCTCGGCGCCGCCCAGTTCGCCGTTCCCGCCACCGTGGACCGGCTCCGTTCGTACAGCGAGGACACCCGGATCGCCAAGGCTGAGCCGGTGGCGCTGGCACTGGCCGCCACCGACCCCGCCAACCCGTACGGCGCCGCCCTGCCCTGGCCTGCCGTCCAGGACGACGCCGGCACCGGCCACCGGCCCGGCCGGAAAGCCGGTGCGCTGGTGGTCCTGGTGGACGGCGCCCTGGTCCTGTACGTGGAACGCGGCGGCAAGACGCTGCTGGCGTTCAGTGCCGACGACGACGTGCTGGCGGCGGCAGCTGCCGCCCTGGTGGGCGTCGTCACCCGCGGGGCTGTGGACAAGCTGGTCATGGAAAAGGTGAATGGCCACGGGATCCTGGACACCCCGGTGGCTGCCGCCCTTGCCGCGGCCGGCGCCTATTCCACCCCGAAAGGACTGAGGATCCGTGCCTGAGGGCGACTCCGTGTGGCGCGCCGCCCACCAGCTGCACCAGGCCCTCGCGGGGCAAACCTTGCTGTCCTCGGACTTCCGCGTCCCGCGCTTTGCCACGCTGAACCTGGCCGGCTGGACCGTCGCCGAGGTAGTCCCGCGCGGCAAGCACCTCCTGATGAGGGTGGTCAGCCCGGAAGGGAAGAAGCTCACCATCCACTCGCACCTGAAGATGGAAGGGACGTGGCAGGTCTATCCTCCCGGCGGCAGGTGGCGGAAGCCCGGCTTCACGGCACGGTGCGTGCTCCGCACGGCAGCCGCGGACGCCGTCGGATTCTCCCTCGGCCTGCTCGAGGTGGTGGCCACGGACAACGAGGATTCGATCGTGGGATTCCTCGGCCCGGACCTCCTGGGCCCGGACTGGGACCTGGACGAAGCGGAGCGCCGGGTCAGGTCCCGGCCGGACGTTCCGGTGGGCGTGGCGCTGCTGGACCAGCGGAACCTTGCAGGCATCGGCAACATCTACCGCTGTGAGGCATGCTTCCTCTCCGGTGTTCACCCCGCGACCCCCGTCTCCGCCGTAGCGGATGTCCGGACCATGATGACCGACGCCAAGCAGCTCCTGGAGGTCAATCTGGGCCCCGGCCGGCGCGTCACCATCCTCAACGCCCGCGGCATGCCGGTCGGCAGGATGGCCGGCCGCCCGGGCTACTGGGTCTACGGGCGGGAGCACCAGCGGTGCCTCAAGTGCGGCACTCCCATCCGGCGCGGGCTGCTGGGTAAACCCAGCGGCGAGGAAGAGCGCGACATCTACTTCTGCCCGGCGTGCCAGCCGGTCCCGTCCTGACCCCGGACCGCCACAAGCTGGTTGTCAGCAGTTGGCCGGAACGGGCTCGCCTGCGGCTTCCGGCGACGTTTCGGGAACCATGAAACGCGGCAGCAGCAGCTGCACCAAGGGACCGATGGCCAGGGCGTACACCACGGTGCCCACGCCCACGGAGCCGCCGAGCAGCCAGCCGATGGCCAGCACCGTCACCTCGATCAGCGTCCGCGACAACCGGACGGACCACCCGGTGCGCCGGGCCAGCCCGGTCATCAGCCCATCGCGGGCACCGGGGCCAAAGCGCGCGCCGATGTAGCATGCGGACGCGATCCCATTGAGCAGCACCGCCCCGGCAAGGAGCGCCGACTGGCCGGCCAGGTGGGCCACGGCCGGAATCAGTGCCAGGCCGACATCCGCGAACACCCCCACCAGGACGGCGTTGCACAGGGTCCCGAAGCCGGGCATCTGCCGCAGCGGAATCCAAAGCAGCAGCACCAGGAAGCTCACCGCGATCACCACCACGCCAATGCTCAGCCCGGTCCGGTTGGCCAGCCCCTGGTGGAAGACGTCCCAGGGATCCAGGCCCAGGCCGGCGCGGATGAACATGGCCAGGGAGATGCCGTACATGGCGAGGCCGGTGAACAGCTGGACGAGTCTGCGGGTCATCATGCAACCATGCTCCCAGCCAACTGGCATTGAATTACATAGCCAGTCTGAAATACTGGCTACATGCCTGCCTCCCTTCCCGCCTCGGCGCTGTCCCGCCTCCTCGGCCCGTGGAACCACGGCGCCGGTCCGGCGTACCGCGAACTGGCGGACGTGGTCAGGCTGCTGATCCTGGACGGCCGCGTCCCGCTTGATACGGCCCTGCCCAGCGAGCGGTCGCTGTGTTCGGTGCTGGGCGTCAGCAGGACCACCGTCACCGCCGCCTACGCGAACCTCCGTGAGCAGGGCTTCCTGAGCAGCGGCCAGGGCAGCCGGGGCAGGACCCGCATCCCCGAGCACACATCATTCGGCCCGGCACTCTTCGGTCCGCAGCCGCCTGCCGCCGCGCCCCTGACCGCCCCGGGCCTCAGCGCCCCCGACGGGCTGATCGACCTCGCCTATTCGGCGCTGCCGGCCAGCGGCGAGGTGGTGCACCGGGCCTTTGCCGCGGCCCTGACCGAACTTCCCGCCCTGCTGCCCGGGTTCGGCTACGACGCCCTGGGACTGCTGCCCCTGCGCCAGGCCATCGCGGACCGGTACACCGCGGCAGGCGCACCAACACTGCCGGGGCAGATCATGGTGACCTCCGGCGCCCAGCATGCCCTGACCATCATCATCCGCACGCTGGCAGACCGGCAGGACCGCATCCTGGTGGAACACCCCAGCTACCCCCACGCGCTCGATGCAGTCCGCGCCGCCCGCTGCCGCCCGGTCCCGGTCGCCTTCGCCGCATCAGGCTGGGATCTTGGCGCGCTGGAGTCGGCAATGGCCCAGCAGCAGCCCAAGCTCGCCTACCTGGTGCCCGACTTCCACAACCCCACCGGCATGATCATGCCGGACGCCCAGCGCCGCCGGCTGGTCCACGCGGCCGCCGCGTCCGGCACCGTCCTGGTGGCGGACGAGACACTGCGGGAACTGAACCTCGACGGCGTTGCCACCACCCCCCTGGCCGGCTTCAGCAGCGCCGTGGTGTCCATCGGATCGCTCAGCAAGTCGCACTGGGGAGGCCTGCGGACCGGCTGGATCCGGGCGTCCGAGCCGATGATCCAGCGGTTCGCAGCGGCACGGACCACCCTGGACCTGGGCGGCCCCGTCATGGAACAACTGGCCGCAGCCCATCTGGTGCGGGCGCTGGACGAGCCGCTGCCGGCACTCCTGCAGACACTGCGCGGCAACCGCGCAGCACTGCTTGGCCTCCTTGCCGAGCACCTGCCCGCGTGGCAGGCTACACGGCCCGCCGGCGGCCTCTCCGTCTGGTGCCGGCTCCCCGCGCCAGTCAGCACGGCACTGACCGTCCTCGCACCGGACTTCGGCATTCGGCTGGCGGCCGGACCACGGTTCGGGATCGGCGGCGCCTTTGAACGCAACCTGCGGCTGCCCTTCACCCTTCCGCCGGACAAGCTGGAGGCGGCGGTCCTGGCGCTGCGGGCCGCCCAGGACAAACTCGACGCCGCACCCCAGCTGCGGCGCTCGCTCACCGACGCCCCCGCCGTCGCCATCGCCTGACGCGGGACCCCGGGGTCGCCGGAACGAGGCCGGGACGCCGTAGCGGTACGGCGACCCCGCACCGTTCCGGCGATCGGGCCACCCTCCGGGAGGGAACTGCTACGCGTACACGCGTTCCAGGAAGCCACTCCACGCCTTGGCCGTGGTCTCTGCGTCGCCTGCCCCGCTGAAGTCGTGCACGGTCATTCCCACCGGAGCACCGAAAGCGTTGCGGCCGAAGAACCGGTACAGCGCGTCCTCGGTGCGGATGCCCAGGAAGTGCTCATTCGAGAAGTCCACCTCGCCTGACAGTCGGCCCACGCCGTCGAGCTCCACATCCACGGTGGAACCCTGCCGTGCGGATTCAACACCCAGCGCCTTCCGGAGCTGCTCGAACCCGTCCGGGTCCTGCGACGCCGCCGGAGCCTGGATGTCGGTAAAGACCACGGGCCGTCCGTCGAAGTACTGCAGGTACTGGCCCAGGGTGTGCAGGTAGAACTCGGTGTGGCGGCTTGCGCCGTCGTACTGCCCCTCCCAGTTGTCCGCAAAGATGCCGCTGTGGACGTAGTGCAGCCGCGCCCGCCCGCCCTCGAGCGGTTCCAGGACGTGCTCCAGCTGGTTGAACCAGCCGTCCGGGCCCTCCATCCGGGACACCAGGTGGTTGGGGTACTCCTCCACGGTCTTGACCGCCGGCCACTGGTCCGTGGGGAACATCCAGGCCGGTGTTCCGCTGGTGACCGCTTCCCAGACGCGTTCCGGCGTGCCGGGAAGTTCGGTGTCGTAAACAATTTCGAAGTTGCGCTTGTCAGTCATTGCCGTGCTCCTTGCGTGTGTCAGGTTCGTTGGTTTGCTTGAGTGCTGTTTCCTTCAGGGCCGGATGCAGCGCGACGACCAGGCGGTGCGCGCGGCCGCCCGCAGCGGCTCCGGCGTCGTGGTACTTGTCCACCAGGCGGGTGATTTCCACGCCCAGTTCCTCCGCGAAGGCGGCCCGGTCAGCGGCCGAGCGGAAGGTGATGTCGCCGTCGATCGCGAACGTGGCGAGCTTTTGCCGTGCGGCCGCGGCACCGGTGATCAGCTTCCCCAGTTCCTGCACCATCCGCCCGGCCAGCGCCAGCAGCCAGAAGGCCGAGAACCGGTCGGAGAAACGGTGCGGGTCCGGGGTGACGGCGGCCAGTGCGGAGGGTGAGATCAGGTACGACGCCGCGCTTGCCTGGAGGACGCGCTCGGTGACGTTGCCCTTGCGCCGCTCCTCCACCAGCTCCACGAGGCCATGCCGCTCCAGCGCCTTGAGGTGGTAGTTCACCTTCTGCCGGGGCAGGCCCACCCGAACCGCCAGCTGCGTGGCCGACCCCGGCTGGACCAGCTCCCGCAGGATCCTGGTGCGGATAGGGTCCAGCGACACTTCGGCGGCCGCCGGGTCTTCGATGACTGCTATGTCCTGCATGACTCCAGTTTGCCTACCGACAACTTTTATTGTCAAGAACTTTTTTATCGTCGGGGGCGCTCATGAGGCACGGCGGGAAAAGCGCCGCCGGTAGAATGGAGCGGTGATGCAATCCCCCCTCCCCGTGCGCGACGGCGTGAACGCCACCCGCCTGCGCCTGCCGGAAGAGGGCCCGTGGGACACCGCGATGGACTACATGATGCACCGCTGGGGCCACATCGACCCGCAGGGCATCGAGGACCGGTTCGACGCCGGCGAGATCGTCGGCGAGGGCGGCGTCCCCCTGAGCCGGCACACCAGGCTCGAAGACCACACCTTCATCTGGTACTACCGCACCCTGCCCCCGGAGACGCGCCTGCCGGTGGAGATCAGCATCCTGCAGCAGGACGGACACCTGCTGGTGGTGGACAAGCCGCACTTCCTGCCCACCACGCCCGGGGGGACCTACATCCAGGAATCCGCCCTGGTCCGGCTCCGGAACCAGCTGGATTTGCCGGACCTGATTCCCATGCACCGCCTGGACCGGATGACCGCCGGGGTGCTGCTGTTCTCCACCAATCCGCAGACCCGCGGCAAGTACCAGGTGCTGTTCGAGAAGCGGCAGGTGCAGAAGGAATACGAGTGCGTCTCGGCCGCCGAGCCCGCGCCGGGGCACCCCGCCGTCGACTTTCCCGTGGTGGTCCGCAACCGGATGACCAAGTCGCGCAGCTATTTGCTGGCAGAGGTCGTGGACGGCGAGCCGAACGCGGAGACCAGGATTGAGCGGCTGGAAACGTTCGACGGCGGCACGCCGGCAGGTGCCGCCGGCACCTCGGGTGCCGGCCGCCTGGCCCGGTACCGGCTGGAACCGCACACGGGCAAGACGCACCAGCTAAGGGTCCATATGGCCTCGCTGGGGCTCGGGATCGTGAACGACGCGTTCTACCCGGACCTGCTGGACAAGGCCCCGGACGACTACACCAGGCCGCTGCAACTCCTGGCCCGCGGCATCCGGTTCGTGGATCCGGTGTCCGGCAAGCCAGTGGAGTACCGGAGCAGGCTCGAACTCAGCGAGGCTGCACGAGCACGTCCCTGAAGACCGCCTCCACCTCGGCCCGGGAGAGCACGAACTCCACGAGTTCGAGGCCGGGGTCGGGATGGGACGCCTGGAAGCCTGCCAGTGCGTCCCGGGCCGCTTCGGCAACCGCCGCCGCCGGCCACCCGTAGGCTCCGGCGCCCACGGCCGGGAAGGCCATCGCCTCCGCGCCCAGTTCCTCGGCCAGCCGCAGGCTTTCGCTGAAGCAGGAGACCAGGAGGACACGGTTGGTCTGCCCCGCATGGCGGTTGGGCCCCACGGTGTGGACCACCCAGCGGGCCGGCAGCCGAAAGGCCGGCGTTGCCACGGCGGCGCCCACCTGCAGTCCATGCGGCAAGCCGGTGTCGCGCAGGTCCCGGCAGGCGGCCAGCAGTCCAGAGCCCGCCGCCCGGTGCAGTGCCCCGTCCACTCCCCCGCCGCCGAGCAGCGAGGAGTTCGCGGCGTTGACCAGCACGTCCACCCGCCGCTGCGTGAGGTCGCCCTGCAGGACGGAAATCCGCATGCCGCCAGTCTCCCAAGTGCGGTACCTTGTGGCAATGGACTTCGGCAGCGCTGACAGCTGGGGGGCGGCCCTGTATTTCTGGGTCATCCCGCTGGTCCTTGGCGACGCCATTTTTCCACCGGTCCCGTCCGAGATGGTGGTCATTACCGGCGGTGCGCTGTCGGCGGACGGCAGGGCCAATGTGTTCCTGGTGCTGGCCCTGGCCGCGCTGGCTTCGTGGCTGGGCGACATGGTGGTGTTCCAGCTTTTCCGGCGGCGCCTGAGCCACCTGCTGGACCGCTGGAAGTGGGGCCGGCGGGTGCACAGCGGAATCCATGAAGCGCTGGCGAAGGCTGGCCGGTCGTCCACCTACGGAACCATCATCGGCGCCAGGTTCATCCCGGGCGGACGGCTGGCGACGTCGGCCGCCTCCGGCATTGCCAACGTTTCGGTCCGCGGCTTCAGCCTGTGCGCCGGCCTCGGCGCAGTCCTGTGGGCCTGCTGGCTGGTGGGCCTGGGCTACTTCACGGGTTCAGCCACGAAGCTGCCCTTCTGGGCCAGCTCCCTGATCGGCGTCGCGGTCGGCCTGCTGATCGGCGCGGTCGTCGGCATCATCGTCACCCGGCGGCGCGGCGACCGGTCGCCGGTGGAGGAGGAACCCGTCCCCGGCGAAGGCTAGACGGGCAGCCACTTGCCGCGGCTGCGCCGCAGTACGCTCAGCGCACCGGTCAGCGCAACCCGTTCGACGGCGTCGCGCATCATCGCGGCCGATTCCCGCGCCTGCTGGTTCTCGCCGTTGTATTCGGTCGCCTCGACCAGGAAGCGCAGGTTTAGCTGCGGCACGCCCCCGGCGATCTGCAGCTGGTGCGCCTCGACGTGGTGGCGGGTGCCGAGCACCTCGACGGCCGTGTCCATGACGGCTTCCGGCGCGTTTCCCGGCCGCAGCCCGGTGATCTTGAGTCGGGTCTGGAAGGAAGGCATGCCCTCCACCCTATCCAAACGCCCGCTCACCTTCTGCGATCAAAGACCAAACGCCCGCTCACTTTCCCAAGGGAAGTGAGCGGGCGTTTGAGGAAAAGCCGCCAAAAGTGAGCGCGCGTTTCTAGGAGACTGCTGAACTAAGTGCTTCGTGGGGCTGGTCCCGGGCGTTCATTGGC
>NZ_JBTZSU010000047.1:0-25785 GCF_054890965.1 Arthrobacter sp. C152 | reverse complement strand
AACCCGCCCAGGAAGCCATGGAAAACGTCAAAGCCACCGCCACCGACGCCGCCCAACACGTCAAAACCGAAGGCCAAACGGCCGCCGCCGACGTCAAAGACCGCGCCACCGACGCCAAAGACCACGTCCAAAACACCTGAACCAGGCGCGGCACCGCTAGGCACCGGATCTGTTTGACAGGCCGGCTCCGCCACCCGCGGGGCCGGCCCGTCCGCTTCAGCCCCTTTGATTGAGAGGACACCCATGGCCACTCACGACTCATCGGAGACCAGCACCGCCAAGGCCGGCCAGGCTCCGGATCCCAACGACGAAAGGAAGCCGGGCAGCCCCCGGGACCTGGATAAGCCGTCGTGGAAATACATCACCAGGAAGACGTTCCGCGAGTTCAGCAAGGACCAATGCCCGGACCTGGCGGCCGGCCTGACGTATTACGCCGTGCTGTCCCTGTTCCCTGCGCTGCTGGCACTGGTGTCGCTGCTCGGGCTGTTCGGGGATCCGCAGAAGACCACCACTGCCCTGCTGGAAATTGTGCGCGGCTTTGCCCCGGCGGGGACTGTCAACACCATCAGCGGCCCGGTATCGGAGCTGACGAGCGCCCCGGCTGCCGGGTTCACCCTGGTGGTCGGCCTTGTCACCGCGCTTTGGTCGGCATCCGGGTATGTGGGCGGTTTTGGCCGGGCGATGAACCGGATTTATGAGGTGGACGAGGGACGTCCCTTCGTGAAGCTGCGGGGCACCATGCTCGCCGTGACGCTGCTGGCCGTGGTGATCGTGGCACTCCTCGCGGGCATGCTGGTCCTCAGCGGCCCCATCTCCGAAGCGGTGGGCGGCCTGATCGGGCTCAGCGGCGCGTTCCTCGCGGTATGGAACATCGCCAAGTGGCCGGTCATGGTCATCCTCATCGTCGCCATCATCGCGGTGCTCTACTACGCCACGCCCAACGTCAAGCAGCCGAAATTCCGCTGGATGAGCATGGGTTCGGCCATCGCCCTGGTGGTCTTCCTGGTCGCGTCCCTGGCTTTCGGCTTCTACGTCGGGAACTTCGGGAACTACAACAAGACCTACGGCGCGCTGGGCAGCGTGATCATCATGCTGCTGTGGCTCTGGATCCTGAACATGTCGCTGCTGTTCGGCGCCGAGTTCGACGCCGAGGTGGAGCGCGGCCGTGAGCTCCAGGCCGGCATCGAGGCGGAAGAGACCATCCAGCTGCCTCCGCGGGACACCAAGAAGAGCGAAAAGATGCAGCAGCAGATCGAGGACGACATCAAGCACGGACGTGAACTCCGCGAAAAGTACGCCGCGGAGGACGGCGGCAAGGATGGGCAGCACTCCGGGGACGCCGTCAGGGAAAGCCACCGCGACCGGGTGCGCGACAAGGTCCAGCACCGGGCCGGCAATCCAGGGTCCGACGACGGCACCCGGCCGGGCGGCCGGACCTAGCCCGGCGGGGGTACGGTCCATCCCTGCGGGGGTACGGTCCATCCCTGCGGGGGTACTAGGCAGGACCTCCAACTTGGAGGAAAATTGAAGTGGAGGTCCTGTCAGGGTTTCCCGGGCTGTGGGGAGTCCGGGGCGATGCGGGGCCGGCGGTGAGATGGCCTCTTCTGAGACCGAGGCCAGTCCCCCCAGTCGCCGTCGGCCCCCTCAACTTCAATGCCGCGAATGTGGCGGGACAGCGGCCGGTAAAGGCAGCGCGCACCTAACTTGGAGAAGGTGTTCGGTACTGCCATAATCTCTTGCATAACCCCTGCCGGGTCCCCCGGGAGCTGGCAGGGCCGCTGAAGCAGATACGGCGGCATCACGGTCGACCCTTAATGAGCGGACATGCCTGCTACCCATTTTGAAGAATTTCTTGCCGAAGCAGTTGTCCCGGACAAGGAGCCCGGCCTGGGCTTGGGACGCGATGAACTTTACGGCCTGTACACCAGTTGGTGCCTCCTCCAGAAGGCCGAACTCCAGGCTCCTGCAGCCCTTTGGGATGCACTGAAGGAACACGGAATCGATCCCGACAGCAACAACCTCTCCATGACCGGACCTGCGGCGGCTGACTACATCGTGGCCAGCGCTCCGGACCTGGTGTAACGGGGCAGGCCCACCAAGACTTAGTCGAAGGGTGCTGCCGGCGCAGCGAGTCTGGCCGGCGGCACCCTTTGTCATGCCCGGGTTGTTCGTGCCCGTTTTTGGCGTGGCGCGCGGCCTACTGCTGGGCCAGCGCCAGGAGATAGGCGGCGAACCCCCGCGGTGCCCTCCCCACGGTCCTGCCCGATGTCAGGACGCGGACGCTGTCCGTGGCAACAATTCCGGCTCCGCTGCTCCGCAGCCTGTCCACGAGGATCCGGTCTTCGCCGGACGCGGCCCCTGGAAAACCGCCCGCCGCCAGGTAGGACGAGCCACGCACCCCCAGGTTGGCGCCGTGGACGTAGGGGTGGTTTTCGGCCAAAAGGTGCCGGGCATGCCAGCGGGCGGCCAGCGTGTGGTGGATCTCGCCGCCGTCGGGTTCCACCGAGCCGAGTACGACGTCGGCGCCCCTCGCTGCCAGCTCCAGCTGCCGCACCAGCCAGTTCCCGGGCACAAGCGAGTCGGCGTCGGTATTGGCCAGCCAGGTCCGCGACGCCGGAACACCCAGGGCGGGCCAGAGGGCTTCCGCGCCGGCCCGGCGGCTCATCCCCACGTTGCGGAAGTCCACCGCCAGGGTGGCGAACCGGGGGTCGGTGGCGGCAAAGTCGGTGGCCAGGGCCCAGGAAGCATCGGTGCAGCTGTCCAGCACCACCATGACGCGGACGCCGACCCCGGGCAACCGGGACGCCACCTCATCGGCCGCAGCCCGGACGCCTGCCAGCGCACGCCCAAGGTGCTGCTCCTCGTTGTGCGCCGGGATCACCACCGCCACTCGCTCGATAGCTGCGGAGTCCGGGTGTCCGCCGGGGTCAGCCAGGCTCACGGCGCTCCCCGGCCGGAGACGGCGCAACCAGTATTTCCAGGACGAAGTCACGCTCCTGGTACAGCCCCGCGCCCTGCCAGCCGAGCCGCTGCCGGGCGAGGGCATGCACGGCGTCGCCGTCGAGTTCCCAGCCGTCGATGGGGTGGCGCCAGTGGCACAACACCAGGGTCCCGCCCGGTTCGAGGGATTCCTCGAGCCGGTCCCACAGCACGGCCAGTTCATCCGGTGCCAGGTAGTAGCCCACCTCGGAGACCACCGCCAGGTCAAACCTCCCGTCGGGCCAGGAGCCCGGAACCACGCGCTGCTGGACGGTGGCGCCCGGATATCCCTGCAGGCGCTCGGACGCCCGCCGGACTGCGGCGCCGCTGGCATCCACGGCGAGCAGGGTCCGGCACCGGGACGCCAGGTCGGCGGTGAGCGTGCCGATCGAACATCCCACTTCCAGCCCGCTCCTGTAGGACTCTGCCGGCAGGGCTGCCAGGGTCAGGGCGCGCTTGCGCCGCTCGTACCAGCTCGTTGTGTAGTTCCAGGGGTCCTCGGCTCCGGCGTGGACAGTGTCAAAGATCTGTTCGGCGTCGCCGCTGCGGTGCGGCGTGGCGCCGGGGTCCTGCGCCGGGGTCCAGGCGAAGACCTCGAAGGCGCGCGCAAAGTGCGACAGGAAGTCCCCGTGCAAGAGCGCTTCATCGCCGGCGGCCGGGGACAGCGGCAGGGTTTGGGTGACGTGCGAGAGCATGGCCGCGGCTTTCGCTTCGCGGGCCTCGCCGGTCAGGTGGAAACGGATCCAGTGCCCCCAGTCCGCCCGGTCCGGTGTGGCCCAGTGCCAGTACCAGATGGGGTACTCCAGCAAACCGTGCCCGTCCCGGTGGGCCACCTCTGCGGCCGCCGCGCCCAGGGCATCATGGTCCGCATGGCCGTCTGCCCGGTACGGCGCCACCAGCACGATCCGCCGGCCGTCGCGGGAGAGGCGTTGGGCAGCCTCGCGCGCCGCAGCGCCGATCATGTCGGCGTGCGCTGCCAGCCCGCGGTCCGGCAGGCCGAGGAAGCGCCACCTGTCCTGCATGCCCAGGGCGGACAGGCCGGCTCCGAACTCCGCCAGGCGGATGTCGGCAAGCTCGTCCGGGGTGGTGCTGGGCGATTCCGGATGCGATCCCTCCCCGGCGGTGCACAGCAGGACTTCCACGCCGGCGCCGAGGGCAGTGAGTGAGGCGATGAGTCCGCCGGCTCCGAGGGTTTCATCATCCGGGTGGGCGGCCAGGACCACGAATCCCAGGGCGCCCAGTTCGCCCGGCCCGAGCGGCAGCTCAGGCAGCGTCTGCAGTCCGCTCCCGGCCCAGGCGGCCTCGGCGGTTCCCTGGTCCGTGTGGGAGAACGTCACCACTGGCATTCACCCGCCAGGACGAGGTTCCCAAGGTGTGCATCGTCCCGGTGGCCGTGATGCTGGCGGACGTACAAAGCCAAGTCCGCCATCCGCTTGGCATACGGTTCGTCGAAGGCCAGCGGGCCGGGGCCGCGGTTGGTGCCAACCAGGTGCAGGACGCGTTCGACGGCGGCCGCAACAGTTCCCCGCACGCGCTGGGCTTCGCTCCAGCTGCTTGGGCGCGGGCCGGCTTCCAGGGTGCCGCCGTCAAGGCGCGACGCCGTCCGTGCCAGGTACTGCAGTGACGCGGTAATGGTCCGGTCCGCCTCGCCGAGCGCGGCAAGTGCCAGCTGGTCGGGTTGGCGTCCGGCATCGGCGGCGGCCCGCAGGCCTTGCCGGAAGTCCCGGGCCACGCCCACGGCGCCGCCCAGCCAGCAGGCAGCAACCCCGATGCCTCCCCACGCGAAGCCGGGCCGGCTGTGGTACCAGCCAGTACCGCCGACGGGCACCGCCGGAACCTGGTCGAAGTGGACGGTTCCGCTGGGTATTTCCCGCAGCCCGCGGGCCACCCACGCCGGATCCCCGCAAACTACTCCGTCGTGGCGGAGATCGACGGCGAAAGCCGCCCGGCCGCCGTCGTCCGTGTGGGCGGTGACCACCGCGCTGTCCAGCTGCCGCGCCAGGGAGCACCAGGGCTTCGAACCGCTAAGGAGCACCCCGGACGCCGTTGCCTTGGCCTCCAGCCGCAGGCCGGGTCCTTCCGCAGCGAACACGCCCCAGGTTCCCCCGGGAGCCGGTACCCCGGCCTGTGCCAGGATGGCAGGTGCAGTTCGATGAGGTCCGTGAGGACCTTTTGGAGATTGCCGGCAAGGGTGGGTGATGCCTTCATGATGTCCTCCATCGCTGCTGGGTCAGGCCGGGCGAACCGGCCACTGGTCCTAAGCATACTTATCTCTTGGCATGCGGGGGCCGAAGGACGGCTACGTGATGCGGGCCAGCGCGAATCCATCCCACCCCTTGGAACCCACCGTCTGGATCACCGTGGCGTCCAGCCGCGGGTGGCTGCCGAGGAGCGTGAGGGCTTCGATGATGCCCGGGGCGTTGACCGGGTCCATGCCCGGATCAAGGACGGCCCCCTCCCAGACGGCGTTGTCCAGGACCACGGCGGCACCGGGCCTTCCCAGCCGGACGGCCCAGTCGAGGTAACGGCTGTCGTTCTGCTTGTCCGCGTCGATGAAGATGAAGTCGAAGGGTTTGCGTTCCTCCTCCGCAAGCGCGGCAAGGGTATCCAGCGCCGGCCCCAGCCGGATCTCCACCTTCTGGCCCAGCCCGGCGGCGTCGATGTTGGCCCAGGCCACCTCTGCGTGCTGGGGGAGGTACTCGCATGTGACGATGGTCCCGTCGGGGGGAAGGCCCCGGCCCATCCAGATGGTGCTGTACCCGGCGAGTGTTCCGATTTCCAGGATCCGGCGGGCACCGGAGAGCTGGACCAGGAGTTTGAGCAGTTTGCCGGCGTTGGGGGCCACCTCGATGGCCGGCATCCCGGCGTCGGCGGCGGACGTGACGGCACGCTGCAGGGCCAGGTCCGGATGAACCACAGTTGCGGACAGGAACTCTTCAGCGGCTATCCATTCCGGCCGGGGTTTGTGCTCGAACATGGGCACAGTTTGGCACGGGGCGTCCTGCCGGTCCAGATGCTTTCGGCGGCGCCACGGGCTCAGGAATCCTGCGCGAGCGCACCTTCCAGGCGGTCCACCTTGGCCGTCAGTTCGCCGGTGTATCCGGGGCGGATATCGGCCTTGATCACCAGGGAGACCCGGCTGCCGAACTGTCCCACGGCCTCGGTGGCGCGTTTGACGACGTCGAACACCTCCTCCCATTCCCCTTCAATGGTGGTGAACATCGAATCCGTCTGGTTGGGCAGTCCGGATTCGCGGACGATCTTCACGGCGGCAGCGACGGCGTCGTGCACGGAGGCGTCGTTGGGGCGGGAGCCGCCGGCGGGCACACCTGACGGGGCAACAGAGAATGCAAGCAACATGCACCCAGTGTGCCACGCAGGCCGGCGCTGCCGGGGGCTGCCACCGCCGGCTGCGGCCGTCACATAAGGGCCTACCCTCCGGTAACCGTGAACGCCACAGGCTCCGTTGCTACCCTTTTGGGCATGAGCCTCGCAGTCGCCCGCAAGCCCCTCCGTGCAGACGCAGCGCGGAACGTGGACAAGATCATCACGGCGGCGCGCCAGTGTTTCCGGGACTTCGGCCCCGAAGTGCCCCTGCAGACCATCGCCGTGACGGCGGGTGTTGGCCCGGCCACCCTCTTCCGGAATTTCGCGGACAAGGAAGAACTCGTCCTCGCGGCCCTCAACCGGCAGCTGCGGCTCACCGTCGACCCCGTGATGGACGGCGCGCTGGCGGACATCGACGCCGCCTCCGGCCTGCTGCGCGTGCTCGAGGCGCTGATGGCTGCCGCCAGCGAGGACGCCAACCTGTTGTGCGCCGTGGCCGGCCGGCGCGAGCTGCTCACCGGAATTACGGGTTCACTCATGGATTCAATCAGCGTCCTGCTGGTCCGCGGCCAGGGCCAGGGCAGCCTCCGGACGGACATTTCGATGACCGACATGTTCCGGCTGCTCGCCATGCTGATCGGCGTGGTGGACACGATGGAACCGGGATCCGACGCGTGGCGCCGCCCGCTTGCATTGGTAGAGGACTCCATCCGGACCGTCCGGCCCGCGCGCCCCCTTCCCCCTCATGTCCCCGTTCCCGCCGCCACTGCACTTGGGGCGGGCCTCCTGGGGCCGCGGGCCTGAAAGTCCGCATCTGGGCGGGGGACCATTGTCGGCTGCCCGGCAGGTGCAATAGACTCAGGGAGGGTTACGCAGACAGCCTCGGTTCTCTCGTTCGAGATGGAGCGACCCCATGAAGAATTCCGTGCGTTTCCGCCTGACACTGGTCACGCTGCCATGAACGGCTCGAAGCTCTCCCACTACCTCACCGACCCCCGTGGTCCGGAGGAAGTGCTGCCCACCCTGAGCCCGGAGGAGCTTGCCGAACTCCTGGACGCCCTGTACCAGAACCTGGATACTCCCGAGCCCGAGTTCGGCGCCGAGGTATGGTACGAGATGGGTGTGGAAGAAAGCAGCCGCCGCGGGCGGGTCGACGCCGACGGCGCCGCACACGGTGTAGCGTAGCCACCTGGCACCGCGCCGTCAGGCTCTCCCCCGCGCCGTCAGTCCTTCTCCCCGCTGTCAGTCCACTCCCCTGAGTCGTCTTTGTTGGCGTCCCCGTCAGCGGCGTCGGTCCGGGCTGCCCCGTCGTGGTGGCCCGGTTGCGGCCGGTGCTCCCCCTCGTGCGCGGCCTTCTGATGCCCGTGGAACTCGTTGGGGACGTGCTCCTTGGCCTCCATCAGGTGCTGCTGGAGCTTTTCTTCGGCGTCCCTGCGGCGCCGGGCGGTGTCCCGCAGTTCCCTGGTGGCCTCGGAGCCGCTGGGATCAAGGTAGGCAGGCCGGGTCCGCCCGGTCTGCTCCGCTGCGGGTACGTCCGTGCCACGTTTTTCACTGCTCTGTTCTTCGGCGTCCGCGGCTCCGCGGCCGCCTTCCGGCGCGGTTGGGCGTGCTTGTTCGCTCATCTACGATTCCTCCTCGGTGGCTGCCGTTGGTGTGCGCTTGCCTCTCTTCCAGTGCACCACATCCGCCGGCGCTCCCCCTGCGGCGGCCTTGCCCCGGCGAGTCAGTCGCGGTCGGCGTCCCGCCTCTTCCTGATCTCCCCGTTCACCAGGGCCTGAAGCGATGGAACGGGCGACGACGGGTCCAGGTCGAGTGCGTGCCGGAGCCGCAGGGACAATAGGTCCAGGTCGTCCGCCGGAACGTCCGAAAGGCGGGCAAAGTGCGTGAAGAAACGCTTGGCAGGCAGCCCAGCCCGGCGTCGGATGCCTTTACGGCGTGGCCGGCCGGCCCGTTCGCCTGCCGTATGCAGCTTGTTTTCCATGGTTGCCGTTCTGAAGGGGTCCTCGGCCAGCTGCATAGCCGATCTCATAGTACAACCGGCGGAGCACTCCGGTAGTGTCCTGGCTCACCCTTTGCGCCACCCATTTTGCGGCGGCCACGGCGCGTCAGTTCCAGCGGCCCGTCAGTTCCAGCCCAGGAGCCTCAGCAGCGCCGCGGTGCCGGCCCCGGCGACAACGACTACCAGGAACGGCGCCCGCAGTGCCAGCGCCACGGCGGCCGCCGCCAGGGCGCCCAGCCGGGCATCGGCCGCCAGCGCCTGGCCCGAGGCCACGGCGTTGACCACGGTCAGCGATGCCAGCAACCCGATCGTCATGGTGCCGGCAACCCGGGATGTACGGGGATCTTCGAGGAACCTGGCGGGGACGAAGTAGCCCACCAGCTTCCATGCGTAAGCCAGGAGGCAGGCGAGGAGGAGCCAGATCCACAAACTCATGTGTCTGCTCCGCGGGCGTCTCCCTGCTGCCGCCGGGGGCCCGGGTTTTCGGCCCCCAGGCGCCGGTGGTGGTGTTCGGCGTACGGCTCGATGTCGGGTTCCAGCCCTTCGTCGCGGCGTCCGTGGCTGAACCAGCCTGCCAGGGCGGCCACCACGGCGGCCACCAGGATGGGCACGCCTGCCGGCACGAACGGAACGGCAACCACGGTGGCTACGGCGCAAACCATTGCGATCGCAACCGGTTCCCGTCCTTTGAGCCGTGGCCACAGCAGCGCCAGGAAAGCTGCCACGGCGGCGCCGTCAAGACCCCACTGTTTGGGGTCACCCAAGCCGCTTCCCGCGAGGGCCCCGACCGCCGTGAAAACGTTCCAGAGGACGTAGATGCCGATGCCGGCGGTCCAGAACCCGCGGCGCTGCTCGGCGGGGTCCTCCTGGCCCGTGCTGGTGGCGGTGGACTCGTCAATGGTCAGCTGCGCACCAACGTAACGCCGCCAGCCGGCCGGCCGCAGCAGCGCGTTGAGTTGCATGCCGTAGATGCCGTTGCGCATGCCCAGCAAGGTGGCGGCGCTCATGGCGGCGATGCCCGAACCGCCCCCGCCCACGACGCCGATGAATGCGAACTGCGAGCCGCCGCTGAACAGGAGCAGGCTCAAGGCCATGGTCTGCCAGATGCTCAGGCCCGACGTTACCGACAGCGCGCCGAAGGACACCCCGTACAGTCCGGTAGCGATGCTGATGGAGATCCCCACCCGGACCGCCGGTGAAGCCAGCAGCTTCACGGCCGGACCATTCGACGCCGCCCGGGCAGTCCCGGCTTCCGCAGGCTCCAGGCCCACAGGACGAGCGGCGCCTGCAGGGGAAGCCGCGCGGTGTGGATCTTCCGCTGCCGGGGCGTGCCGTCGGGACCGTAGGCCCGGCGGAGGGCGTCCAGGTGCCCTGCCAGGAAGACGGTGAACATCCCGGCGAGTGCCGTGGCTGCCATCTTCCGGGTTGGCGGGAGGAGGATTCCGACGGCGGCAGCCAGTTCGAGCAGGCCGGTGACGGCGATCCATTCCTCGCGGGAGAGGACGGCCAGGGGGTGCCGGCCGCCGCCGGGCTGGGGGACGCTGGCCCGGGGGCGGCTGGCCCGGGGGACGCTGGCCGCGGCGGAGTCCTCGCGGCAAAGGTAGCCGGGCACCACGTCACGGTAGAACATCGGGTCACGGAAGTGCTTGTTGGCGCTGGCCAGCAGGAGGGCTCCCATGGCTGCGGCGGACAGGCTTTGTACGGCAGGTCCGGACCGGGGATAAGGCATGGAACCACTCAACCACAGCCACTGCGCGGCGCCCTACACCAGCGCCCGTTCAGGTCCAGGCGAGGCGCGAGCTTCCGTAGGGCGGCGGTGCAGAGGCGTAGTCCAGGGTCCGGCCGGACACGAGCAGTGGCGGCGGAACGTAGCGGAGCTGCCCGTAGGAGCTTTCGATGGTCCGGTAGCCGGGCGCAGGAAGCTTCGCGGGAGCCGCTGTGTTGGGTGCGGGGATATCCGGTGCCAGGGAGAAGAGTTCCTCGGCGGTGCGTGCAAGCGACAGGCGTGCCGCCCCTCCCCTGCCTGTTTGCCGTCGTTCAGCCAGCAGGAGCACCGCTGCCGCCGCCACGCCGTACCCTGTGGCGTGGTCCAACGCCTGGACCGGCAGGGCACCCGGGCGCCAGCCGCCGTCGTCATCCTCCGTGCCATAGAGGTGGGCGATTCCACTGGCTGCCTGGACGATGCTGTCGAAACCGCGCAGGCCGCTCCACGGGCCCGCCCATCCCCAGCTGTCGAGGGTGACCACCACCAGCCGCGGGTGCGTAGCGGGCAGTTCCAAGGGGTTGAGCCCGAAGCGGTCCAGGGCCGCCGGCCGGTAGCCGGTGACCACGACGTCGGCGTCCGCCAGCAGCTCCCGGAGGCGATTCCGGTTCGCGGGAGATCCGAGGTCGGCCTCCGCGCTGCGTTTGCCGAAGGCCGTGTCCACGAACTGGTCCACGATTTCGGGCAGCGCCGGCGGGTCGATCCGCAGTACGTCGGCACCCAGCGCCGCCAGCAGCCGGGTGGCTACCGGTCCCGCGATAACGCGTGTCAGGTCGAGGACCCGCAAGCCCTCCAAAGGCAGGTCCGGGCTGCCGCCGGCCCCCGCTGCGCCCTCCGCTGCATGCCCTGCTGCGGCTTCGGCTTCAGCGGCTGCGGCTGCTGGGGCGGCTGCGGCTGCGAAGTCCCGCAGTCCCCATCCCGGTGTCCCGCCGCCGTCGCGGGCTACCCAGGGGCCGGCGGCCGCAGCCTTGCCCATGTCCGAGGAGAGCCACTCGCTGCGGGTCCTGACAGCTGCGGCGATCCCGCCTTCGCCCTGGATGGCGGCTTCGGCTTCCAGGGACGTCATCGTCCCAAGGGCCGCCTCCGCCCCTGCCGGGGTGGTGGCGCCGAGGGCGCGGAGCAGCCGCTTCTCGTGGTGGGGATAATTGGCGTGCAGCCTGATCCAGCCGTCGCCGGTGCGGCGGAAGCCCGACAGGGGCGCGAAGCCTTGCGGGGCGCGCCCGCCGATCCGCAGGTGGCCAAAGGAGTCGAAAGCGGCGGCCATCAGGGCCGGCGTCGTACTGAACCGGCCCGGCGAGCCGGTGTACAGGTTCAGGGCCCCGGCGGCGGCTCCCACGGACTCCAACCCCAGCCCTTCGACGTCCAGTGGGCCGCCCCACCACCGGCGCGGGGACGCTGCATCGGCGGCGCGCATCCGGAGGCTACTTCCCGTGGGGTGCTGCCAGCCGGAGCAGGTCCAGGACCCGTCCGGGCACGTTGGTGGTGATCTCCTGGATGCCCAGGTCCCGGCACAGGTCCACGTCCGCCTCGGCGTCCACGGTCCATACCCGGAAGCGGCGGCCGGATTCCAGCCAGCGCCGGACGGTGTGCGGGCGTTCCCGCACGTAGTCGATGCCCGGCCCGGCCATTCCCACCAAGCCGTCATCAAGGATCTGCTCGCCCTCCAGCTGTGCGGCCTTCATCAGGTTGGCGATCGCACCACCGGTAATCGGCCCCACGCCCAGGCCGCCGCGGATCTCATGGATGGTGATGTCGTCCACGAGCTGGCAGATGTACCGGGGAGGGACGGACTGGAGCAGGTGCCGGACGGAGTCCGGGCTGAAGCTCATGAAGGTGACGGCCACGTTGTCCAGCGTGGAGCTTTCGGCGTCCCAGCCCTCGCTCCGGAGCACCTCAAGCACCCGGTCTTCGAGTTTGAGCTGGTAGGGGCTGGGGTGCTTGAGTTCGATCGCGAGCCGCACCGGCCGGCCCGCCCCGCGCAGGATGTCCAGCAGTTCGGGCAGGGTGAGGAACTGTTCGGACCGCGCCCCGTATTCCTCCGGGATGCGCACGCCCTTCCAGGAGGAAAAGTCCAGCTGGCGCAGTTCATGCAAGGTCCGGTCGGCCACCGGCCCGGTCCCGTCCGAGGTCCGGTCCAGGTTGGCGTCATGGAGCAGGACCACGTGCTGGTCACGGGTCAGGTGGACGTCGCACTCCACGCCGTCCGCGCCGTCCGCCAGCGCCTGCAGGTAGGCCGCGCGGGTGTGTTCGGCGAAGGCGCCGCTTGCGCCGCGGTGGGCGAAAACCAGCGGCCGCCGCGGCACTGACTCGTCAGTTGTCATGGACACACGGTAGCCGACCGGGCCCCGCCGCCGGGGCTAGGCTTGGCACATGCAGGTGAACTCTGAGGCAACAACTGAGCCAACGACGCAGGAGCCACACACCCGGCCCGCACCGTCCGCCGCGCGGGGCAGCAAGGCGAGGGCCGCCGTCGTACGCCAGCCCCTTGGCGCCGGAGACGCCGAAAAGGCGGCAGCGCTGCGGAAAATGAAGCTCGTGGCGCTGGGCCTGCTGGTCGCCATGGCCGTGATTTTTGTCGTTGCCTTCGCACTGCAGAAGGACTATCCGTGGCTGCAGTACGTGCGCGCGGCGGCCGAAGGCGGCATGGTGGGCGCGCTGGCCGACTGGTTCGCTGTGACCGCATTGTTCAAATACCCCATGGGCATCAAGATCCCGCACACCGCCATCATCCCGCGCCGCAAGGACCAGATCGGCGCCTCGCTGGGCGAATTCGTGGAAACCAACTTCCTCTCCGAGCAGGTGGTGCAGGACAAGCTGGCCAGCGTCAACATCGCACGCCGGGCCGGACTTTGGCTGGCCGGGCCCGGCGGTGCGGAGCGCGTCGCCAAGGAGGGTGCCGCCGTCATCCGCGGCGCCTTCACGGTGCTCAACGACGACGACGTCCAGGCGGTCATCGAGGGAATGGTCCGCAAGCACCTGCTCACCCCGCCGTGGGGGCCGCCAGTGGGCAGGCTGGCGGAGCGGATCTTCCACGACGGGCACCACCACACGTTGGTGGACCTGCTGGTGGACCGGGCGGCCGACTGGGTGGACGACAACCACCAGACCGTCACGCGCCTCGTGTCGGACCGCTCCCCCACCTGGGTTCCGCAGTTCGTGGACGGGCTGGTGGGGGACAAGGTCTACATCGAGATCCTCAAATTCGTCCGCGCCGTGCAGGCCGATCCCAACCACCAGGTGCGCCAATCGATCGACAAGTACCTCAATGACCTGGCCCGCGACCTGCAGCACGATCCGGCCATGATTGCCCGCGCGGAAGTCATCAAGGCGCAGGTGCTGGGTGATCCCGAGGTGCGCGAGCTGGCCTCCCGGACGTGGGGGACGGTGAAGAACGCGCTGCTCGGCGCGGTGGACGACCCCCACAGCGAACTCACCATCAAGTTCAAGGCGGCGGTGCGCGACTTCGGCTCGCGGCTGGTGGACGACCCCGAACTGGCCGGGAAGGTCAACTCCTGGATCGCCGACGCCGCCGGGTACCTCGTGCGGACCTACCGCTCGGACATCGCGGGGGTCATCACGGACACCGTGGCGCGATGGGATGCCGAGGAAACCTCGCAAAAGATCGAACTCCAGGTGGGCAAGGACCTGCAGTTCATCCGCATCAACGGCACCGTGGTGGGGTCCCTGGCCGGGCTCGCGATCTTCACGGTGGCGCAGCTGATTTTCGGGTGATCTTTGCGGTTTTCGACGCGGATAGTTGTTGACGACGCGCAGGTTCCTTGTCGCTCCGCGTATTTGGGGTGGGGTAAGGAGCCTGCGCAGCGGAATTGCGCACGACGGCGGCAGCCGGCTTGGCCTGTCGAGGCACCTTTGGGCTGAGGTTGTGATGGCGGTCAGCGCCCGCCGGCTTGAATGTCAGTGGTCCGTTGGATGATGTTCGTATGGGAATCAGCGGCGGTTCAGTGAGCGGTGCAGGGGCGGCGATGGAGGGTGTTCGTGCCTCTGTTGCTGCCCTTGATGCGCTGTTCCTGGAGGAAGCTGCGCTTGCTTCCGCTGATAGTGCTGGTGCTGATGCTGGTTCTGCCTCTGGTGCTTCTGGTCACGGTGCTGGGGTGGATGTGCTGCAGCGGCAGTACGAAATCCGGCTGGAACGGCTGGCCGGGTACTCGAAGCTGGAGGCCATGATTGCCGCCGCGAAAGCACAGGACGCTGCCGAATCCATCCGCATCCAGCAGGCCATGACCCCACCGGACGCGTCCGTGCCGGAACGCACCTACGCCGGAATGTCCGCGGTCGAGGAGATCGCCGGGGTCCTCACCATCACCTCCGCGGCCGCGGGTGCTTTCGTCCACCAGGCGCAGCAGGTCTGTTCGCTGCCGCCGGTCATGGACGCTTTGGCTGCCGGGGCGGTGTCGTGGCAGCACGCAAAAGTCATCGTCGATGAAACCGAAGGCCTCAGCCCCGCCGGGGCGGCGTCCCTGGTGGCGCACTTCTTCGACCCCGCCGCCCCCAACCCCGCCCGCGGCGCGGCGCCGGGTGAGCTGGTGCCGTCACGGTTCCGGGCCAAGGCCCGTGGGTGGCGGGAACGGCACCACCCCGAATCCATCGAGGAACGCCACACCAAAAGCGCCGCGGACCGGCGGATGGAATACCGCCCGGACAAAGACGGCATGGCCTGGATCTCACTCCACCTCCCCGGGGTCACCGCCTCGGCGATCTGGAACCGCACCACCGCCATCGCCCGCGGCCTCCAAGGCCCCGACGAGCCCCGCACCCTCACCCAGCTCCGCCCCGACATCGCCGCCAGCCTGCTGCTCAGCGCCGGAACCACCAGCGCCGGAACCACCAGCTCCGGAACCACCAGCGCTGGCGGCACCGGCTCCGGCGAGGGCAGTTCCCCGCACCCAGGAACCACGGCCCCTGGCCAGGTCCCCATCCCAAAGGCTGATGTCCTGGTGATGGTTCCGGTGTTCTCCGCCCTCGGCGTCACCGACGAACCCGCCATCCTCGACGGCCACGGACCGATCCCCGCCTCCATGGCCCGCAAACTCCTCGCCGACGGCGCCGATTCGTTCTACCGGGTCCTCGTCGACCCCCGCGACGGGGCACCCCTGGAGATCGGGCGGAAGAGCTACCGGCTCCCGGAGACGATCAAACGCTGGATCAGGATGCGGGACAGCAAGTGCACCTTCCCCGGCTGCAGCAACCGCACCGCCGACAACGACACAGACCACCTTCAGGCCTGGCAACACGACGGCACCACCGGCGTTTCCAACCTGGGACAACTCTGCCCGAAACACCACCGCCTCAAGCACAGCACCGGCTGGACCCCCACCCCCGCCACCATCAACGAACCACCCGGCTGGACCTCACCCACCGGCCGCCACTACCCAGCCGAACAACACGACCCCGAACCACCCCACTGGCCTTATTGGATGATGTTCGCCGCCGGCCCGGGTGAAGATGCCAGCCCCGGGGACGTCCCGCAGTGGGAGCCGGACGACGACACCCTCATCGACTCCGGCGACTTGTCACCCGACGACCCGCTCTGGGCGGAATTCTTCACAAAGCCATTTGCCTTGTTGACGTGTTAGCTCTGGAACTGCAGACGCGCTAGGCGAAGGACTCCAGCTCCACGCCCGCAGCTTCCAGTCCCGCGCGCACGCGGGCGGCCATCTCGACGGCGGCAGGAGTACCGCCTGACAAATACAGGGAGTCAGGCCGGACCTGCAGCACAGTCCCGTCAGCGGCCACCACTTCGCCTTTGGTGGCAAGGCGCACGGCCCGCTCAACCACGGCATCGGCGTCGGTCAGCAGCGCGCCGTCCTCCGTCCGCGGAACCAGGCTGCCGTCGGCGCGGTAGGCGCGGCCCGGGAAGGCCTCGACGAACACCGGGTGCCCGGCGTCCCTGGCCTGCTTCAGCAACTCCGAGCCGGGGAAGCCAAGAATGGGCAGGCCCGGGTCGTAGGCGCCCACCGCAGCCACCACGGCGGAGGCCTGGTCGGCGTCGTGCAGGAGGCTGTCGTACAAGGCGCCGTGGGGCCTGACGTAGTCCACGGAGGCGCCGACGGCGTGGGCAACCCCGTCGAGCGCGCCCAGTTGGTACAGCACATCGCCGAACAACTCATCGAAGCTGACGTCCATGGCGCGGAGCCCAAAGCCGGCCAGGTCGGGGTACCCCAGGTGCGCGCCCACGGTGACGTCCAGTTCGTAGGCCGCCCGGCAGCTGTCCAGCATCGTGACCGGATCTCCTGCGTGGAAGCCGCAGGCCACGTTGGCGCTGGTGACCAGCGGAAACATGACGGCGTCGCCGCCCATGGTCCAGGAACCGAATGCTTGGCCAAGGTCAGCGTTGAGATCCACGTGAAGTGCCTTCCAGCGTCAGGGTGTCAGCGCCGGATTGTCCGTCGCCGCGGCCGCTGTAAGCTCGCCGGGAATCGTGTCCGGCATTGGTCCAAACGCCTCCCGGGCGTTCGCTGCCACTGCGCGGCCCATCACGAGGTTACCTGCTCCGCCCACCACGGCGCCGATGCCGAAGGGCAGGGCGCGGCCGAACAGCGCAGTGCCCTGCCGTTTGAGGAGGTTCTTCAGGAAGGCGTGCTGGATCCTCTTGCGCACGCTGCCGAATCCCGGGAGCGAGGACTTGGTCAGCATGTTTCCCCAGACGTCCGTGGGCCTGGCCCCGCCTGCCGCCTGCCCGCTGAGCGTTCCCAGCAGTGCAGTCCCTTCCTCGCCCAACATGATGGCCATGACCATGGTGCCGGCCTTCTCGGGGTTGGTGAGGCGGATGCCGTGCAGTTCGGCCAGGGAGGTGGCGTAGAGCGCCGTTGCTTCCAGGAAGCCGACCGTTGCGGCCGCGGAAAGCCCCAGCGATGCCACGGTTCCCACCCCGGGGACGACGGCGGTCGCGCCCACCAGGGCGCCTCCGCCGGCGACGGCGCGCAGATAGTCCCGCTCGGCGAAGTCGGCCAGCTGCGCCGCGGTGGCCCGCGGGTGCTTCTTCTGCAGCCTCCGGATGTAGGCAACCACGAGGGGCCGCTGGATCTGCACCGCCTTCAGGAGCATGTTGTGGACGCCGGGCTTGGGTTTGCCGTCGGCATCAAACATCGCGCTGTGGGCGGTTTCCTGTGCGATTCGTACTGCGGGATTGCTGCGCCTGGCCATGGTCACCTTCATTCAAATCGACCTGCAGCGGGGTGGCTGCCGTGCCTTTCCATCCTAAGTGGAGAAACACTAAGCATGCTGAACTTTCGGGTCCGCAGCTGCGGGCGGCGGGTTGCGGCGGCAGGACGCGGTACCCGAACCTCCGCGCCTGTGCTGCAACCCGCCGTCGGGCATTACCGTCCGGCCTCTACTTCCTTGCGGTCGCCTGAACCTCGCGCTCCGCCGCGCTGGAGTCCTGGCCGGTGCGACCGGCAGCAGCCTCGTCAGCCCGGAGCTCAGCCCGGAAGACCTCGTAGCGGGCCAGGTGGGCGGGCCGGCGGCGCAGGACAGCCCAGGCCACGCCGAGGATCAGGAACCAGGCCGGCGTCACCAGGAGGGCCACCAAAGTATCCGGCTGCGTGGTCAGGGTCCACAGGACGAAGGCGAAGAAGGCGAACACAGCCCAGACTGCGGGAATGCCGCCGGGCATCTTGAAGGCCGACGCAGCGTGGAGCTGCGGGCGGCGCCGGCGGAAGGAAATGTAGCTGGCGAGGATGATCGACCAGACAAAAATGAAGCAGACGGCGGAGACGGTGGTCACCATGTCGAAGGCCTTGCCGACGTCCTGGCCCGCGTACATGAGGACGACGCCGGAGAGCAGCAGCACGCAGGAAAGGAACAGCGCGTTGCGGGGCACCTTCCTCGTGGACAGGCGGCTGAAGATGCTGGGCGCGTCGCCCTCCTGGGCGAGGCCGAAGACCATGCGGGAGGTGGAGTAGATGCCCGAGTTGGCCGAGGACATCGCCGAGGTGAGGACCACCAGGTTGACCACCGTGGCGGCCGCGCCCAGCCCGGCGAGGGAGAACATGCCGATGAACGGGCTGTGGCCGGCGGCGAACTGGGTCCACGGGGTGACGGCCATGAGGACGACCAGGGCGCCGACGTAGAACAGCAGCACGCGGACGGGGATGGCGTTGATGGCCCGGGGCAGGGTCCGCTCCGGGTTCTTGGCCTCGGCGGCGGTGGTGCCCACCAGCTCAATGCCGACGAAGGCGAACACGGCGATCTGGAAGCCGGCCACGAAGCCCATGAACCCGTTCGGGAAGAATCCGCCGTGGCTCCAAAGATTGGTGAAGCTGGCGGTGCCGGCATCGCTCTGGAAGCCGGTGAAGATCATGAAGAGGCCAACGATGATCAGCGCGGCGATGGCAACGATCTTGATGAGGGCGAACCAGAACTCGGTCTCGCCGAAGGCCTTCACCGTGGCGAGGTTCAGCACGAGCAGGATGGCCACGGTGGCGAGCCCCGGGATCCAGAGCGGCAGGCTGGGCCAGAGCTCCCGCGAGTAGCCGGCGATGGCAATGACGTCGGCAATGCCGGTGATCACCCAGCAGAACCAGTAGGTCCAGCCGGTGAAGAAGCCGGCCCACGGGCCCAGGAGGTCGGCGGCAAAGTCACTGAACGACTTGTAGTTCAGGTTGCTCAGCAGCAGCTCGCCCATGGCCCGCATGACGAAGAACAGCATGAAGCCGATGATCATGTACACGAAGATCACGGACGGGCCGGCGGCGGAGATGGTCTTGCCGGAGCCCATGAACAGGCCGGTGCCGATGGCACCGCCGATGGCGATGAGCTGGATGTGCCGGTTGGTGAGCTGCCGCTCAAGGTGCGGAGGTTCGCTGCGGGCCGCGCTGCCCGCGGCAGAGTTGCGCGCTGGTGCGCCGTTGGACGGTTGACCGTTGCCCGGTTCGCCGTTGGACGGTTCGCCGTTGGATGTCGGGGGATGAATCGCCATAAGGAACTCCATCGATAAAGCGGCATTTTTGGTACCGCAAAAGTTGGGTTCCTCCCCGCTCTGTAATGGACCTGAGAGTTTCCGCAGCTTTGGGCTGCTTGCACCGCCGGTGAGCCAGGAAGGGGCCTGGCTGCTTTCCAGAGTTGCCTGTCCGCGGCGGTACGTGGGCCTGAGAGTTTCCTGGGGAGGGTTTGCTCCTACGGCGCCTGCTAAATGTACCTGGCAGGGCTCTCCCGCCGCAGGTCAGAGGCTTTTCAATTGGTGGTAGTGGTCAGCGGCCGCACCCTTCCGGGGCAACGCTGGCCCGGGCTGCTCCGAATAGGCTGAGCCAGCCGGGCACGGTGCTGATCACCGGACCAAGTGTGGTGCGCGTCACGATCGAATGTCAAACCCCGCCTCCCGCCGACGGCCCGCCGCGGGCGTTCGCCGGCCACTTGGCGCCCCGATTTGTTTTCGCTTCAACAAACCTGTACCGTGTGAGCCGAATCACCCACAGTTGAATAGCCTTTCGAGCTGTGACGGGAGAGTCCTCCCGGCATCCACCGGGCAGGCGCCGTAGGAGCAAATCCTCCCCAGGAATCTCTCAGGCCCACGTACCGTCACGGCGAGGCAACTCTGGAAAGCAACCGGGCTTCGCCCCGGTTCACCGACGGTGCAAGCGCACCCTGGCAGCAGGGCACGCGGAATCTCTCAGGTCCAATACAGAGCGGGGAGGAACCCACCCCACGCCGTGCCACTCCGGCCGGCCAGACCTGGAGTTCCTCATGACGATTCAATCCGTTTCAACATCATTCGTTGACCGCCATATCGGCGCGCGCCGCCAGGCCGACATCGACACCATGCTCAAGGCCGTGGGCTACGACAGCGTTGACGGGCTCGTTGACGTGGCGGTCCCGGCATCCATCCGGCAGGAGACCGCCCTTCGCCTGCAGGACGCGCTGAGCGAGGTCGAGGTCCTCGCGGAGCTGCGCCGGTTGGCTGCCAGGAACAAGACCGCGGTCCAGATGATCGGCCAGGGCTACTACGACACAGTGACCCCGCCGGTGATCCGCCGCAACATCCTGGAAGCCCCGGCCTGGTACACCGCCTACACCCCGTACCAGCCCGAGATCTCACAGGGCCGGCTTGAGGCCCTGCTGAACTTCCAGACCATGGTCCAGGACCTGACCGCCCTCCCAGTCGCCAACGCCTCGCTCCTCGATGAAGCCACCGCCGTTGCCGAAGCAGTGCTGCTGATGCGCCGGGCCAACAAGAATAAAGACGCCAGGGACGGCAAGACCGTACTCGACGCCGACTGCCTCCCCCAGACCGTCGCGATCGTGCAGGGCCGCGCCGAAGCCCTGGGCTTTGAAGTCCAGGTCGCAGATCTCTCCCAGGGCCTGCCCGAGGGCCCCATCAACGGCATCGTCCTGCAGCAGCCCGGCGTCTCCGGCCGGGTATGGGACCAGGCCCCCGTCATTGCCGAAGCCAAGGACCGCGGCGCCCTCGTTACCGTGGCCGCGGACCTGCTGGCCCTCACCCTGATCACCCCTCCGGGCGAGCAAGGGGCGGACATCGCCGTCGGCTCCACCCAGCGTTTTGGCGTGCCGTTGTTCTTTGGGGGACCGCACGCCGCCTACATGGCCGTCCAGAAGGGGATGGAACGCACCCTCCCGGGCCGGCTTGTCGGCGTCTCCAAGGACAACGCCGGCGTCCCCGCCTACCGGCTGGCGCTGCAGACCCGCGAGCAGCACATCCGCCGTGAAAAGGCCACCTCCAACATCTGCACCGCCCAGGCGCTGCTGGCCATCGTGTCCTCCTTTTACGCCGTTTACCACGGCCCCGACGGTCTGAAAGCCATCGCCGAAACCGTCCACCACAAGGCAAGGGTCCTGGCCACCGCCCTCACGGCCATGGGCCGGGAACTTGCCACGGACTCGTTCTTCGACACCCTCACTGTGCGGGTGCCGGGCAAGGCCGCCAAGGTCATCAACGCTGCGGAAGCGCGCGGCATCAACCTGCGCTTCATCGACCAGGACACTGTGGGCGTCTCTATTGATGAGACGACGACGGCGGCCACGCTCTCCGCCGTCGCCGTCGCCTTTGGTGCCGGTCCGGTAGGCGACGCCCAGGGCTTCGAACTGCCCGGAACCGTGCTCCGCACCTCGAGCTACCTGCAGCACCCGGTGTTCAACACGCACCGGTCCGAAACGCAGCTGCTGCGCTATATCCGCAAGCTGTCGGACCGGGACCTGGCGCTGGACCGGACCATGATCCCGCTGGGCTCGTGCACCATGAAGCTGAACGCCACCGCCGAGATGGAGGCCATCTCCTGGCCGGAGTTCGCCTCGATCCACCCCTTCGCGCCGGACTCCCAGACGGCCGGGTGGCGTGAGCTGATTTCCGGGCTGGAAGCGGACCTGGCCGAGATCACCGGGTATGACCAGGTGTCCATCCAGCCCAACGCCGGGTCCCAGGGCGAACTCGCCGGGCTGCTGGCGATCCGCGGCTACCACCATTCCCGCGGCGAGCAGCAGCGCAACGTCTGCCTGATTCCTGCCTCGGCCCACGGCACGAACGCCGCCTCCGCGGTGCTGGCCGGCATGAAGGTCGTGGTGGTCGCCACCGCGGCGGACGGCACGATCGACCACGACGACCTCGAAGCCAAGATCGAGGCCAACAGGGACGTGCTGTCCTGCATCATGATCACTTACCCCTCCACCCACGGCGTCTACGACGGCGACGTCCGCGAGGTCTGCGACGCCGTCCATGCCGCCGGTGGCCAGGTGTACGTGGACGGGGCGAACCTGAACGCCCTCGTCGGCCTGGCGCAGCCGGGCAAGTTCGGCGGCGACGTGTCCCACCTGAACCTGCACAAGACCTTCTGCATCCCGCACGGCGGCGGCGGACCGGGCGTCGGCCCGGTCGCGGCCAAGGCGCACCTGGCACCCTTCATGCCCGGCGACGCCGCCAAGGCCGCCCATGAGGAGGGACACGGCGTAGCCATTTCAGCGTCCCGTTTCGGTTCGGCGGGTGTGCTGCCCATCTCCTGGGCCTATGTGAAGCTGATGGGCGGCGAGGGCCTGACCGAGGCCACCAAGTCCGCGCTGCTGGCGGCCAACTATGTCGCCTCCCGGCTGAACGAGTTCTACCCGGTCCTCTACACCGGTGAGGGCGGGCTGGTGGCGCACGAGTGCATCCTGGACCTGCGCGCCCTGACCGCGAAGACCGGTGTCACGGCCGAGGACGTGGCCAAGCGCCTGATCGACTTCGGCTTCCACGCCCCCACCCTGGCGTTCCCCGTTGCAGGGACCTTGATGGTGGAGCCCACCGAGTCCGAGGACCTGGCCGAGATCGACCGCTTCATCGACGCAATGATCACCATCCACGCCGAGATCGAGCAGGTGGCCGCCGGAGACTTCTCCCTGGAGGCATCCCCGGTGCGCAACGCACCCCACACGGCGGCCGCCGTCGTCAGCTCCGACTGGGACCGCGCCTACTCCCGCGAGCAGGCCGTCTTCCCCGTCGCGTCGCTGCGGCAGGACAAGTACTTCCCGCCCGTGGGACGCATCGACGGCGCCGCCGGCGACCGCAACCTGGTCTGCTCCTGCCCGCCGCTTTCCGAGTTCGAGAACTAAAAGGATCCCCATGACTGAGAACTACACTGCCCTCTACGAGCAGCATAAAAAGGCCGGCGCCTCCTTCACCGACTTCGGTGGCTGGCAGATGCCCCTGAAGTACAGCTCAGAGCTGGCCGAACACCACGCCGTGCGCAACGCCGCAGGCCTGTTCGACCTCTCCCACATGGGCGAAGTCTGGGTCACCGGCCCCGACGCCGGCGCCTTCCTGGACTACGCGCTGGCCGGCAAGCTGTCCGCCATCGCCGTGGGCAAGGCCAAGTACTCGCTGATCTGCGACACCGACGGCGGCATCATCGATGACCTGATCACCTACCGGCGGGCGGACGACACGTTCCTCGTGGTCCCCAACGCCGGCAACGCGAAGGTGGTGGCCCGGAAACTCCTGGAGCGCGCCGCGAACTTCGACGTCACCGTGCAGGACGCGTCTGCCGAGACGTCCCTGATCGCAGTCCAGGGGCCGGCCGCCGAGGCAATCCTGCTGCAGCTGGTTCCCGCCGGCCAGCACGCCCTGGTCACGGGACTGAAGTACTACGCCGCCGTGGAGGTGGGCATCAGCTTCGGCGGAGCCCTCCGGAACCTGCTCGTGGCCCGCACCGGCTACACCGGCGAGGACGGCTTCGAGATCTACGTCGGCAACCTCGAGGCACCCGCGTTGTGGGAAGCACTGCTCGCTGCCGGTGAAGGCTCCGGCCTGGTTCCCGCAGGCCTCGCCTCCCGCGACTCGCTCCGCCTTGAAGCCGGGATGCCGCTCTACGGCAATGAGCTGTCCCGCCAGGGCAACCCCTACGCCGCCGGGTTGGGCCCCGTTGTCGCACTGTCCAAGGAAGGCGACTTCGTGGGCAAGGCGGCCTTGGCCGACCTCAAGGCCGCCGGCGTCGGAGCCACCGTGGGCCAGAAGCTCGTTGGCCTCAAGGGAAACGGCCGCCGTGCCGCCCGCGCCCACTACGCGGTCCTCAAGGACGGCACGCTTGTCGGCGAGGTGACCTCGGGCCAGCCCTCCCCCAGCCTCGGCTACCCGGTGGCGATGGCCTACGTCGACGTCGAACACGCCACCCCCGGCACCGTCCTGGCTGTGGACCTGCGCGGCAAGCCCGAACGCTTCGAAGTCGTTTCGCTCCCGTTCTACAAGCGCCAAAAATAGACCCCCGGTTTTCATAAGCAAAGGAAGATAACCAATGAGCAAAGTCGTAGCTGAACTGAAGTACTCCGCCGAGCACGAGTGGGTTGCCGCCGATGGGTCCGGCCCCGCGGGCATCGGCATTTCCGCCGTCGCCGCCGACGCGCTGGGCGACATCGTCTACGTTGACCTGCCCGAGGTTGGCTCCACCGTGACGGCCGGCGAGACCTGCGGCGAGGTGGAATCCACCAAGTCGGTCTCCGACCTGTACGCACCTGTCACCGGTGAGGTCACCGAGATCAACGACGGCGTGGTCTCCGATCCGGCCCTGATCAACAGCGACCCCTACGGCGCCGGCTGGCTGTTCAAGGTGGCCGTCACCGAAGAAGGCCCGCTCATGTCCGCCGAGGAATACGCCGCAGCGAACGGCGGCGAACTGTGAGCGCCGCGGCCGCAGGCACCGGCACAGTAGCTGCCTTCGAGCAGGTCACCTCCCCCAGCCTGAACGCCGATTTGTCGGCACTGGACCCGGAAATCGCCGCGAAGATCGACGACGAGCTGGGCCGCCAGCGCGACGGCCTGGAAATGATCGCCTCCGAGAACCACACCGCCGCGGCCGTCATGCAGGCGCAGGGCTCCGTGCTGACCAACAAGTACGCCGAGGGCTACCCCGGAAAGCGGTACTACGGCGGCTGCGAGCACGTGGACGTCATCGAGCAGCTGGCCATCGACCGGGTCAAGGCCCTGTTCGGCGCCGGATACGCGAACGTGCAGCCGCACTCCGGCGCGCAGGCGAACGCCTCGGTGATGCACGCGCTGATCAAGCCGGGCGACACCATCATGGGCCTGAACCTGGCCCACGGCGGCCACCTGACCCACGGCATGCGGATCAACTTCTCCGGCAAGCTGTACAACGTGGTTCCGTACCAGGTGCGCGAGGACACCCACACCGTCGACATGGCCGAGGTGGAGCGCCTGGCGCAGGAGCACAAGCCACAGCTGATCGTGGCCGGCTGGTCCGCCTACGCCCGGCAGCTGGACTTCGCGGAGTTCCGCCGGATCGCCGACTCCGTGGGCGCCTACCTCATGGTGGACATGGCGCACTTCGCCGGCCTCGTGGCCGCGGGGCTGCATCCCTCCCCCGTCCCGCACGCCCATGTGACCACCTCCACCACGCACAAGACCCTCGCCGGTCCGCGCGGCGGCATCATCCTCTCCAACGACCCCGACGTTGCCAAGAAGATCAACTCCGCCGTCTTCCCCGGCCAGCAGGGCGGCCCGCTGGAGCACGTCATTGCCGGCAAGGCCGTGGCATTCAAGATCGCGGCGTCCGACGAGTTCCGCGAGCGGCAGGAACGCGTCCTCGCCGGCGCCCGGATCCTGGCCGAACGCCTGGTCCAGCCCGACGTCACCGCCAAGGGCATCTCCGTGGTCTCCGGCGGCACTGACGTGCACCTGGTCCTCGTGGACCTGCGCAACTGCGAACTCGACGGCCAGCAGGCCGAAGACCGGCTCGCAGCGATCGACATCACCGTCAACCGCAACGCCGTCCCCTTCGACCCGCGCCCGCCCATGGTCACCTCCGGCCTGCGCATCGGCACCCCCGCCCTGGCCACCCGCGGCTTCGGCGAGGAAGCGTTCCGCGAGGTGGCGGACATCATCGCCGAAGCATTGACGGCCGACGCCGGTGCAGACCTCTCCGGGCTGCGTCACCGCGTCGAAACCTTGGCCGCAGCCCACCCGCTCTACCCGGGCCTTTAATCACGCGCGAGATGGCAGTTCACAGCAATGATTCGGAAGAACATTACTGTGAACTGCCATCTCGGCACGTTACTTGTAGTGAGGAACTCTCATGGCCGTTGGCGTTTTTGATCTGTTTTCGATCGGGATTGGCCCCTCAAGCTCTCATACTGTGGGGCCGATGCGGGCTGGGGCTGTGTTTGCGGAGGAATTGAAGGCCTCGGGGAAGCTCGATGCCGTCGCCTCGCTGCGGGTGGATTTGTATGGGTCGCTTGCGGCGACGGGGCAGGGGCATGGGACGAT
>NZ_JBTZSU010000046.1:0-28051 GCF_054890965.1 Arthrobacter sp. C152 | reverse complement strand
AGCGCCGATGGTACTGCACCCGGGAGGGTGTGGGAGAGTAGGACACCGCCGGACAACCATTACGGTCGAGGCCCCAACCACACGGTTGGGGCCTCCCACATTTAAACCCACCAACCACAAAAACCAGGGCACCACAAACGCCCCATCACCAAAGGCCCCAATTCCAGCAACGCCCGCTCACCTCTGACAGGCACACACCGAACCCCCGCTCACCTCTGACGGGCACACACCGAACCCCCGCTCACTTCCCTCACGAAAGCGAGCCGGCGTTGCGCCAAACCCTGCCAAAACCGAGCGGGCGTCTACGGAAAACATGCAGGACGTGAGAGGGCGTCTGTGGGGAGGCGGCAGTCGAACGGGGTTGTGAAGCTGGCCACGATGCTGCCGGCCCGGCCCGCTGTGTCCTGGCGGTTTTTGTCTCTCCACTAGAATTGATGGAGATGTACGGACCCTTCCAGCGCTTGACGTTGGGTCGCGTAGGAAACGAATCGAGCGGCTGCCATTGCGCCAGTGGTCGGCTCACAACAGGAGGAATCCATATGGCCGAGCACAACGGCGGCAACCGCGGCAACGACCGTGGCGCTTTCCGGGGCAACAACAATTCCGGAGGTGAGCCGCGCGGATTCCGTTCACGGCCAGGCCGGGACGGCAACGACTTCTCGCGTGGTTCCGGCAGCGGTGCAGATCGCCGGCCCTACGGTGATCGTGACCGCAAGCCCTTCGGAGATCGTCCGCGCCGTGACGGCGAAGGTGACCGCCGCGGCTTCGACGGCGGTGAGCGAAAGCAATTCGGGGACCGGGACCGCTCATCCTACGGTGATCGTGACCGCAAGCCCTTCGGCGACCGTCCTCGCCGTGACGGCGAGGGTGATCGGCGTGGTTTTGGTGGCGGTGACCGTGACCGGAAGCCGTTCGGTGATCGTGATCGGAAGCCGTTTGGTGATCGTCCGCGCCGTGATGGTGAGGGTGATCGGCGTGGTTTTGGTGGCGGTGACCGTGACAGGAAGCCGTTCGGTGACCGGGACCGGAAGCCGTTTGGTGATCGTCCGCGCCGCGACGGCGAGGGTGACCGGCGCGGCTTCGACGGCGGTGACCGGAAGCCGTTCGGTGACCGGGACCGGAAGCCGTTCGGTGACCGGGATCGTAAGCCGTTTGGTGATCGTCCGCGTCGTGATGGTGAGGGTGACCGGCGTGGTTTTGGGGGCGATAACCGGAAGCCGTTCGGTGACCGCAAGGACCGTGCGCCGCGCAGCTTCGAGGGTGGCCCGTCCCGCGGTGGTTCGCCCCGGGGCGATTCGGGTCCCCGCAGCTTTGGCCGCCAGGACGACCGTCCGGCCCGCGTACCGAATGCCGCCGATCTCCGCAGCGCCAACCGCCCGGACCGGGAACGCTCGCCGGAAATCGACGAAGACGTCACGGGCAAGGAACTCGACCGCGCCACCCAGCACCAGATCAAGACTCTGGAAGCCAAGAGCGCGGAGTGGGTGGCCCGCCACCTGGTGATGGCCGGCCGCCTGATCGATGACGAGCCCGAGCTTGCGTTCCAGCACGCCCTGGCCGCCAGCCGGCGCGGGGGACGCCTCGCCGCCGTCCGCGAAGCGGTGGGACTCACCGCCTACGCCGCCGGCCACTATGGTGAGGCTCTCCGCGAGTTCCGCACCTTCCGCCGGATCAGCGGCTCCAACGTGCACCTGCCCGTGATGGCCGACTGCGAGCGTGGCCTCGGACGCCCCGACCGGGCACTTGACGTTGCCCGGTCGGAAGAGGCCCAGGACCTCGACGCGCCCGGCAAGGTGGAACTGGCCATGGTGGCCGCCGGAGCCCGCACCGACCTGGGCCAGCTCGACGCCGCCGTGGCTGAACTGGAAATCCCGCAGCTGGACATCAACCGCGCCTTCTCGTACAGCCCCCGGCTCTTCCGTGCCTACGCTGACGCGCTCTCGGCCGTCGGCCGTGAGGACGAAGCGGAAAAGTGGAGTAAGCAGGCTGTCGTGGCTGAAAACGCCCTGGGCCAGGGCGTCGACGAAGAACCCGAAATCATCGACCTCGGCTGGGACGAGGAAGAAGAAGCCCGCGAAGAGGCCGAACGGCGCCGGATGCTCGACCGCGCTTCAAAGGCCTCCGAGGCGCCGGCCTCTGAAGCGACACATGCCGAAGCAACTCCTGCTGAAGCAACCCGGGCCACCAAGGCGCAGGCCGCCCAGGACACCAACCTCGATGACCAGGATGCCGACTACTTCGTCTCCGACGACGCGGAATCGGACGAAGACTCCGTGGAGCACGACGAGCTCGAGCGTCCTGCGGACGAAGAGGCTGGGGCGGATCGGGAAAGCGCCCAGGACAACCGGGAAGACCGGGACTGATGAGTGCAGTGACCCTGGTATCGCGTTTCGACGCGCTCCTGGCAGACCTGGATGGCGTGGTCTACGCCGGACCCCACGCCATCCCGGGAGCCATCGAGTCGCTCACGCAGCTCTCCGGGCTGGGCATCGGCCTGGGCTACGTAACGAACAACGCCTCCCGGTCGCCCGCCGAGGTGGCTGCCCACCTTCGCGAGTTGGGCGCGCCCGCCGACGACAACCAGGTGGTCAGCTCCTCGCAGGCCGCGGCGGACCTGCTGGCCTCGCTGGTGCCTCCAGGCTCGCGGATCCTCATCACCGGCAGCCCTGCCCTCGCCCGCGAGATTGAGCTCGTGGGCCTGGTGCCCGTCGGCAGCCAGGCCGAGGAGCCGGTGGCAGTGGTCCAGGGGTTCAACCCTGCCATCGGCTGGAAAGACCTGGCAGAGGCCACATATGTGGTGAACGCCGGTGCCCTGTGGGTAGCCACGAATACGGACATGTCCATTCCCCAGGCGCGCGGTATCGCCCCCGGCAACGGCACCCTGGTTGCTGCCGTTGCCGCGGCCACCGGCCAGCAGCCGCGCGTCGCGGGCAAGCCCGAGGCCCCGCTGTTCCATTCGGCCGCCAAGCGCCTCGGCGCAGAACGGCCCCTGGTGGTCGGCGACCGCCTGGACACGGACATCCTGGGCGGCAACAACGCCGGCTTCGCCACCGTCGCGGTCCTGACCGGCGTCGACACCCGGGAGACCATCCTCGCCGCCCGCGCGGCGGAACGCCCCGACTACATCATCGGCTCGCTGACAGACCTGCACCGCCCCTACCCGGAGGTGACGCACGACGACGGGACATACATCTGCGGCGACGCAACGGCACGCGTGGCCAACGGAGCGGTGGGCATCATTGGCAGCAAGGACAACCTTGACTCCTGGCGTGCTGCCTGTGCTGCCTGGTGGGCCGCCACCCCCGACGCCGCAACGGCGAAGGCGCCCAAACTGGCGTGGCTGGACCACTAGGCTGGCCGGATGACTGAGCTGAGCCCCGACGACGGACTTGAGGCAGTCCAGCCCTCGCCGGACTGGCCGGCCAGCCCCCAGGACGTGGCGGATCCGCTGGTGCAGCACGCGCTGGACCGGCTGGAAACCCTGCCGGAGATTCCGGTTGGAGAGCACGAAGCGGTATACAACGTTCTCCACGACGACCTGCTGGCCGCCCTCAACGAGGACCCCGCCGGCAGCGCCGCTGCCGGCAGCGACCGCACTGGCGGTGCAGCCTGATGGCAGTCCGCCTCGACCAGGCACTCGTGGCACGCGGCCTGGCACGGTCCCGCACGCACGCCGCCTCGCTCATCGCCGGCGGGAAAGTCAGCTCCGGCGGCCAGGTGCTGGCCAAGGCCTCCCTCCAGGTCGACGACACCAGGGACCTCGCCGTCGCGCACGATGACCAGGACACCTACGCCAGCCGTGCAGCCCACAAGCTGGCCGGCGCCCTCGACGCCTTCCCCGCGGTGACGGTGCAGGGCAAAAGGTGCCTGGACGCGGGGGCCTCCACCGGCGGCTTCACCGACGTCCTCCTGCGCCGCGGCGCGGCACACGTGGTGGCGGTCGACGTCGGACACGGACAGCTGGTGCCCCACCTCCGCAGCGATCCCCGCGTGGCCGTCCACGAAGGCATGAACGTCCGGTACATGGCGCCGGAGGACATCGGCGGCCCTGCCGCCCTGACTGTCGCGGACCTCTCCTTCATCTCCCTCACCCTCGTAGTGCGGCCGCTGGCGGCCTGCACCGAGCCCGGCGGGGACCTGGTGCTGATGGTCAAGCCGCAGTTCGAAATCGGCAAGGACCGGCTGGGCCGCACCGGCGTGGTCACCTCGGAGCGGGAGCGCCGGATGGCCGTGGAGAAAGTCGCGCGGGCGGCGCTCGACGCCGGGTTGGACCTGTGCGGGCTGGCGGCCAGTCCGCTGCCGGGCCAGGACGGAAACGTCGAATACTTCCTGTGGATAAAACGCAGGATCAGCGAAGACTTGCCTAAGATCGAAGAGCGAGAGGCAGCAGCGGCTGCGTTGCTCGGACAGATCTGGCCGAACCACTAGAGAGCGGAACCTGATGAGCAGGCGTGTACTGGTCCTTGCCCACACCGGCCGCGAGGAGTCCTTGAAGGCCGCCTGGGAAGCTTGTGCCCTGCTGCACGGCTCGGGCATGGTCCCCGTGATGCAGGAATCCGAATTGGCGGACATGGAGCGGTTTTTCGGGCACCTCGCCCAGCCGGTGGAGGTCCTGCACGACCATGTCCAGCTGCCGGACGTTGAACTGGTCATGGTCCTTGGCGGAGACGGCACCATCCTGCGCGCGGCCGAACTGGTCCGCGAGGTGGACGTCCCGCTGCTGGGCGTCAACCTCGGCCACGTCGGCTTCCTCGCCGAGAGCGAACGCGCGGACCTTGCCCAGACAGTGGAATGGGTGGCCAGCCGCGAGTACACGGTGGAAGAGCGCATGACCATCGATGTGCAGGTCTGGGTCCGAGGGCAGAAGATTTGGCACACCTGGGCTTTAAACGAAGCCGCCATCGAGAAGGCGAACCGTGAACGGATGCTCGAAGTGGTCACCGAAGTGGACGAACGCCCGCTGACCACCTTCGGTTCGGACGGCATCGTCCTGGCCACCCCCACCGGGTCCACCGCCTACGCGTTCTCCGCCGGCGGACCGGTGGTGTGGCCCGAGGTGGAAGCCCTGGTGATCGTGCCGATCAGCGCCCACGCACTTTTTGCCAAGCCATTGGTCGTCTCGCCCCGCTCCAAGCTCGCCGTGGAGGTCCTCAGCCGGACCGACGCGCAGGGCGTGCTGTGGTGCGACGGCCGGCGCTCCGTGGACCTGCCGCCGGGGGCCCGCGTGGAAGTCACCAAATCCGCCAACCCCGTGCGCCTCGCCAGGACGCACCAGACCCCGTTCTCCGCCCGGCTGGTCCGCAAGTTCCAGCTCCCCATCCACGGCTGGCGCGGTCCCGTGCCCAAGTCCGAGGGTATTCACACCGGCCCCATCCCGATCGTGCGGACACCCCGGCCCATGCCGCCGCTGCAGGTTCCGCCGGCGGGCACCCCCGACAGTGATCCCGATCCGTCGACAGCAAAGTGAAGCAATGCTTGAAGAACTGAGAATCCGCGATCTTGGCGTCATCACCGACGCGACGCTGCCGCTGGGCCCGGGGCTCAGCGTGGTGACCGGCGAAACCGGTGCCGGCAAGACCATGGTGGTCACCGCCGTCGGACTGTTGCTCGGGGCGCGTTCGGACGCCGGCGCCGTGCGGAGCGGTGCCAAGAGCGCCACCGCGGAGGCTGTGTTGAAGCTCGATGCCGGCCACCCGGCCGTTGCCCGCGCCGTGGATGCCGGCGCGGAGGCAGAGGAGTTCGACGGCGGCGCTGAGCTGATCCTCGCCCGGCGCCTGGGTGCCGACGGTCGCAGCCGTGCCTTCCTGGGCGGGCGGGCCGCCCCCGTGGGCGTCCTGGCCGAGATCGGCGAGTCCCTGGTGGTGGTCCACGGCCAGTCGGACCAGATCCGCCTCAAGGGGGCAACCGCCCAGCGCGGGGCCCTGGACAAGTTCGCCGGCGAAACGTTGGCCGGTCCGCTGGCCGCCTACCAGGAGCTGTACAGCCACTGGCGGGCCAGCCAGGCGGAACTGGATTCCCTCCGCAGTGCAGCCAGGGACAGGCTGCGTGAAGCCGAATCCCTGGAAGCCGCCCTCGCCGAGATCGACGCCGTGGACCCGCAGCCGGGGGAGGACGAACTCCTGAAGGCAGAGGCCGTGAAACTCGCCAACGTCGAAGAACTGCGGATCGCTGCCAGCACCGCGCACCAGGCCCTCATCGCGGAGGACTTCGGCGAAGCGGGCGACGCCACCACCCTGGTGGACGCCGCCAAGCGCACCCTGGAGCACGTGGCAGAACACGACGCCGAGCTTGGTGCCGCCGCGGCCCGGCTGGCCGAAGTCGGGTTCCTGCTCAACGACATCGCCACCGAACTGGCCAGCTACCAGGCAGGACTGGACACCGAAGGCCCGGAGCGCCTCGCCGAAATCGAGGACCGCCGGGCGGCGCTGGCCAAGCTGGTGCGCAAGTACGCCCCCACCATCGACGAGGTGCTGGTGTGGGCCGAAACCGCCAGGGTCCGGTACGACGAACTGCAGGACGATTCCTCGCGGATCGAGGCCCTCGACGCCGAGGTGGTCCGCGCCGAGGCGGACCTGACAAAGCAGGCCGCAGCCATCAGCAAGATCCGGGCCAAGGCAGCCAAGGACCTGTCCGCGCGGGTCAGCGCCGAACTGAAGGCCCTGGCAATGGCGGACGCCACGCTGCTCATCAACCTCGAGCCGGCCGGCCAGCTGGGGCCGCACGGTGCGGACGAGATCGCCTTCCTGCTGCAGCCCCACTCCGGGGCCCCGGCCCGGCCGCTGGGCAAGGGCGCGTCCGGCGGTGAACTCTCCCGCGTCATGCTCGCCATCGAGGTGGTCCTGGCAGCCGTGGACCCCGTTCCCACGTTCGTCTTCGACGAGGTGGACGCGGGCGTGGGCGGCCGCGCCGCCGTCGAAATTGGCCGCCGCCTTGCCATGCTGGCCCGCCACGTGCAGGTGCTGGTGGTCACGCACCTGCCGCAGGTGGCCGCTTTTGCCGACCAGCACATCACCGTCACCAAGACCTCCGTCAGGGGAGCCGACGGCGGCACCGCCACCGGGTTCACCTCCAGTGATGTTCGCCTCCTCGATGGCCCGGAACGGGTACGCGAACTGGCCCGCATGCTGGCCGGCCAGGAGGACTCGGAGTCGGCGCAGGCGCACGCCCAGGAACTTCTGGATGACGCCAAACTCCTGCCCCAGCGGGCCTGACGGGCGGACACCGGAAGGCCCGAAACGGTGGAGCGCCCTTGAATAAACAGGTCCTGGACCAGCAGACTGGAAGGCTTGGGAACCCGTCCCTCCCGATCCGTGGAAGGCTCAAATGATGATAGGCTCGAATTCCGTGGTGCAGCGATCAAATTCCCGTGTAAATTCCCGGTTCCCGGGCTCCTCCAAGACGACCAAGCACATCTTCGTCACCGGCGGTGTGGCGTCCTCGCTCGGAAAGGGGCTGACGGCTTCCAGCCTCGGCCACCTGCTGCGGGCACGCGGCCTGTCCGTAACCATGCAGAAGCTCGATCCCTACCTGAACGTGGATCCGGGCACGATGAACCCCTTCCAGCACGGCGAGGTCTTCGTCACCGATGACGGCGCCGAGACCGACCTGGACATCGGGCACTACGAGCGCTTCCTCGACGAGAACCTCGAAGGCTCCGCGAACGTGACCACCGGCCAGGTGTACTCCACGGTCATCGCGAAGGAACGCCGCGGCGAATACCTCGGCGACACCGTGCAGGTCATCCCGCACATCACCGACGAGATCAAACGGCGCATGCGCCTGCCCGCCGAAGGCAAGAACGCTCCGGACGTCATCATCACCGAAATCGGCGGCACCGTCGGCGACATCGAGTCCCAGCCGTTCCTCGAATCCGCGCGCCAGGTCCGCCAGGACATCGGCCGCAACAACGTCTTCTTCCTGCACGTCTCGCTGGTTCCCTACATCGGCCCGTCCCAGGAACTGAAGACCAAGCCAACGCAGCACTCCGTGGCCGCGCTGCGCTCCATCGGCATCCAGCCCGAGGCGATCGTGATCCGTTCGGACCGCGAAGTGCCCGACGCCATGCGGGAGAAGATCGGACGCATGTGCGACGTCGACATCGACGCCGTGGTCAACGCCGCGGACGCACCCAGCATCTACGACATCCCCAAGACCCTGCACGGCCAGGGCCTGGACTCGTACATCGTCCGCGCCCTGGACCTGCCCTTCAAGGACGTCGACTGGACCAGCTGGGACCGGCTCCTGGAAGCGGTCCACAACCCCAAGCACCATGTCGAGATCGCCCTGGTGGGCAAGTACATCGACCTGCCGGATGCCTACCTTTCGGTGACCGAAGCCCTGCGCGCCGGCGGTTTCGCCAACGAAGCCAAGGTCAAGATCCGCTGGGTCCCCTCCGACGAGTGCGAGACCCGCGAAGGAGCGATCAAGGCGCTCGACGGCGTCGACGCCATCTGCGTGCCCGGCGGCTTCGGCATCCGCGGTCTCGAAGGCAAGCTCGGGGCCCTGAAGTTCGCCCGCGAAACCAAGCTGCCAGTCCTGGGCCTGTGCCTTGGCCTGCAGTGCATGGTGATCGAGTACGCCCGCAACGTGGTGGGCCTGGAGGGCGCTTCCTCCAGCGAGTTCGAGCCCGACTCCAAGTACCCGGTGATCGCCACCATGGAGGAGCAGCTGGAGTTCGTCGAGGGCCGCGGCGACCTGGGCGGCACCATGCGCCTGGGCCTCTACGAAGCCAAGCTCGACGAAGGCTCGGTCATCGCCGGCACCTACGGCAAGACCACCGTCAGCGAACGCCACCGGCACCGCTACGAGGTGAACAACAAATACCGCCAGCAGATCGCCGACAAGGGCCTGGTCTTCTCCGGCACCTCCCCGGACGGCCAGCTGGTGGAGTTCGTTGAACTGCCGGCGGACGTGCACCCGTACTATGTCGCCACCCAGGCCCACCCCGAGCTCAGCTCCCGGCCCACCCGCCCGCACCCCCTGTTCGCAGGGCTGGTCAAGGCGGCGCTGGACCACCAGAGCGCCGGCACCCGGGGCGTCAGCGCCGCCGCCGACACGGCAGCGCCCGCCGCTGGCGAGCCTGCGGCATCGGGTAGCTTTACCGCTAAGTAGTCAAAAGAGCAAAAGGACGGCGCGATGCCTGGTACACACGAAGCCACCCCTGCCAAACAGGTTTCGGATGCACCAAGCCCGCGCCGTCTTTTGTCCACCGAGAAGGTGTACCAGGGCCGCATCTGGGACGTGGTGAGCGATACGTTCCAGCTTTCCGATTCCGGGGACGCCCTGACCCGCGATTACATCGACCACCCCGGCGCCGTGGCCGTGCTGCCCATGAACGACCAGGGGCAGATCCTCCTCCTGAAGCAGTACCGGCATCCGGTTGGCATGGACCTTTGGGAGGTCCCGGCAGGCCTGCTCGACGTCGAAGGCGAGGATTTCGTGGTGGGCGCGGCCCGCGAGCTGGCCGAGGAAGCCGACCTTGCCGCCGGCACGTGGAACGTGCTGGCCGACGTCTTCAACTCGCCCGGCTCCTCCAGCGAAGCCATCCGGATCTACCTCGCCCGGGACCTCACCGAGGTGCCGCACCACGAGCGGCACGAACGCACGGACGAGGAAGCCGAAATCGAGTTCCACTGGATCGGCCTGGACGACGCCGTGGCGTCGGTGCTGGCAGGCCGGCTGCACAACCCGTCCGCCGTCGTCGGGATCCTCGCAGCCGTCGCTGCCCGCGCCGAAGGCTACGAAACCCTCCGCCCCGCCGACGCCCCCTGGCCCGCGCACCCCAGCCAGCGCTGATGGCCCCGGGTCCTGCGGCTGAAGCGGTGCAGGCGGTCGAACCTGTGCCGGACGCGAAGAATGCCGGCGCCGCCCCCGTGGACATTCCCGCCGCCATCGGGCGCGGCATCACCGACTACCTGCAGCACATGGGCGTCGAGCGGGGACTGGCCGCCAACACCCTCGCGGCCTATCGGCGCGACCTCGCACGGTACGCGCGGTACCTGGCTGCCGCGGACTGCCGGCGACCGGAGGACGTCACCCGCCACCATGTCACCGGGTACGTGCGGGCCCTCGCGGACGGGTCCGACGGCGGCTCGGCCCTGGGGGTGCGCTCCGCCGCCAGGACCGTGGTGGCCGTCCGCGGGCTGCACAAGTTCTGGGCACTGGAGGGCTACACACCCGCCGACCCCGCCAGCGACGTCCACCCGCCCATGGCCGGCAAGCGGCTGCCGAAAGCCATCAGCGTCGACGAGGTCACGAGGATCCTTGAGGCAGCGGGAACAGACACCGCCACGGGGCTGCGGGACAGGGCCCTGCTCGAATTCCTCTATTCCACAGGTGCCCGGATCAGCGAGGCCGTGGGACTGGACGTTGACGACATCTCCCTCGCGGAGCCCGGGTCCGGGCCTGCGATTGTGCGGCTCTTTGGCAAGGGATCCAAGGAACGCCTGGTGCCGCTGGGCTCGTACGGCGCCCGCGCTCTGGACGCCTACCTGGTGCGCGGCCGGCCCCTCCTCGCCGCCAAGGGCAAGGGAACCCCGGCCCTGTTCCTCAATGCCCGCGGCGGCAGGATCAGCCGGCAGAGTGCCTGGACCATCCTGAAGGCGGCGGCGGAGAAGGCAAACATCACCCGCGATGTTTCCCCCCACACCCTCCGGCATTCGTTCGCCACGCACCTGCTCGAAGGCGGCGCGGACGTCCGCGTGGTGCAGGAGCTGCTGGGCCACGCCTCGGTGACCACCACCCAGGTCTACACGCTGGTCACCGCCGACACCCTCCGGGAGATCTACGCCGCAGCCCACCCCCGGGCACTGGGCTAGCGGCCCGGGATGGAGGCTTCGCCATGACCGCGGCGGCTGTGACGCTGTGCTTCCTCCTCCGGGAGGGTAAGAACGGCGCCGAGGTGCTGCTGGGACTGAAGCAGACCGGTTTCGGCAAGGGCAAGATTGTTGGCATCGGCGGCCACGTGGAACCGGGGGAGAGTGACGCCGAGGCCGTCATAAGGGAGGTGCTGGAGGAGACCGCCGTGGTGGTGCGCCAGGAGGACCTGGCCGACGCCGGCACCGTCCGCTTCGTCTTTCCCGCAAGGCCGGAATGGAACATGGCCACCCGGCTCTTCACCGCGCGGACATGGCAGGGCGAACCCGTGCCCAGCGACGAAATCCTGCCCGAATGGTTCAGCGTCAGCGCGCTGCCCGTGGAGCGCATGTGGCAGGACGCCGACCACTGGCTGCCAGTTGTGCTCGAAGGCGGGCGGGTCAACGTCGTGGTCACCATGCACACCGACAACGAATCGGTGGCGTCGTCCGAAAGCCTCCTGGACTAACGCGTCCAACAACGGCGGCGCTTAACGGCCGACGGCGGCCCGGGCACCAAAGTGCCGGACCGCCGTCGTGCGTCCCGGGGCAGTGCTGCCGGCGGGAAAGCTACGGCAGGTGCCGCTCCCCGTGCCCGTTGTACTCGCTCAGCGGCCTGATCAGCGAGTTGGACTCCAGCTGCTCCATGATGTGTGCCGTCCACCCGGTGATCCGGCTGGCAACGAACAGGGGAGTGAACGTCTGCGTGTCGAAGCCCATCAGGTGGTACGTCGGGCCCGCCGGGTAGTCGAGGTTCGGCTTGATCGCCTTCGCCTCGTCCATTGCCGTCTCCAGCCCCTGGTACAGGCCCAGGATTTCCGGCCGCCCGTAGTGGGCGATCATCTTGTCCAGGGCTGCCTTCATCGTGGGCACCCGGGAATCACCGTGCTTGTAGACGCGGTGCCCGAAGCCCATGACCTTCTTCTTTTGCGCCAGGGCGTTTTCCATCCAGGCCTTTGCCCGGACCGCGGCTTCCTCGAGGGACTCCTCCTGCCGGATGCCGATTTCGTCGAAGGTGTGCATGACGGCTTCGTTGGCGCCGCCGTGCAGCGGGCCCTTGAGGGCGCCGATTGCCCCGGTAACAGCCGAGTGCAGGTCCGAGAGCGTGGAGGTGATGACGCGGGCCGTGAATGTCGAGGCGTTGAAGGAGTGCTCGGCATACAGGATCATCGAGACGTTGAAGGCCTCCACCACTTCGGGCACCTGTTCTTCGCCGAAGGTCATCCACAGGAAGTTCGCGGAGTAGCCCAGGTCGTCGCGGGGCTCCACAACGTCCTGCCCGTGGCGGCGGCGCTGGTCATAGGCAACGACGGCGGGCATCGCGGCGAACAGGTCCACGGCCTTGGCCATGTTGGCCTCGCGGGAGGAATCCTCGGCGAGCGGGTGCCGCGCGCCCATCACGGACGCGGCGGTCCGGCAGACGTCCATGGGGTGCGAAGTGGTGGGCAAAGCATCGACGACCTGCTTGACCACGGGGTCCAGGGCGCGGCCGGCCCGTTCCCGCGCGGTGAATTCGGCCATCTGGTCCTGGGTGGGAAGTTCGCCGTTCCAGAGCAGGTATGCCACTTCCTCGAAGCTGCACCTGGCGGCCAGTTCCTGGACGGGGTAACCGCGGTAGAGCAGTGAGTTCGTGTCCGGGTTGACCTTGGAGACCGCGGTGTAATCCACCACGACGCCGGCAAGGCCCTTTTTGATCTCATTTTCAGCCATGCTGAAACTCCTTTGTTCCTCGAGCCTGGTGTCCGGCCGTGGCCGGCATTCCGGTGGTTGTTTAGGTTCCGGGGATCTGGAAATTGAACACCCCGGTATCGAAGCGGTTGTAGGCCTCGTAGTCGACGAGGTCGTACAGCCGGGCACGGGTCAGCATGCTTGGAACCTGTGCCTCCTGGGTGCCGTCGGATGCGATCGATTCCAGAGTACGCTCAGCGGCGCCCATGGCACTACGGAGCAGGGTGACCGGGTAGATCACCATGTTGACGCCCACGCCTGCGAGTTCGTCCACGGTGAACAGGTCGCTCTTGCCGAACTCGGTCATGTTGGCCAGGATCGGCACGTCCACGGCGTCGCGGATGGCCTTGAACTCCGTGAGGTCGCGCATGGCTTCGGGGAAGATCGCGTCCGCGCCGGCCTCCACCAGTGCACGTGCCCGGTCCTTGGCGGCCTGGAGGCCGTCGACAGCGCGGATGTCGGTGCGGGCCATGATGAGGAAGTTCGGGTCGCGGCGTGCGTCGGCGGCGGCGCGGATGCGTTTGGTGGCCGTCTCCAGGTCGACGACGTTCTTGCCGTCCAGGTGGCCGCAGCGCTTCGGGTTGAACTGGTCTTCGATGTGGCAGCCGGCGAGGCCCGCGTTTTCCAGTTCCTGGATGGTGCGGGCCACGTTCATGGGTTCGCCAAATCCGGTGTCGGCGTCCACGATGGCGGGCAGGTCGGTCATCCGGGCGATCTGTCCGGCCCGTGTGGCTACTTCGGTGAGGGTGGTCAGGCCGATGTCGGGCAGGCCGAGGTCGTTGGCCAGGACGGCGCCTGAGATGTAGACCCCGGCAAAGCCTTTTTCCTCGATCAGCCGGGCCGAGAGCGGGTTGAACGCGCCGGGGAACTGGGCGATGGTGCCGGAGGAGAGCAGTTCGCGGAAACGGATCCGCTTCTGTTCCGGGGTGGTCTTCGAATACAGCATCAGAAGAGTCCCTTCGGGGCCGCTGCCAGGTCGATGACGCCGGGCGCGGCAGTAATGTTCAGCTGGTCCAGTTCGCCCGCGGCCAGGTGGGGGAGGCGTTCGACGGCGGCGAGGAACCTTTCGATCTCCGTCTCCTCCACGAGGCCCGCTGCGAGCGTGCGGAACTTGGTGATGTACTGCTCGCGGGCGAACGGCCGGGCGCCCAGCGGATGGGCGTCGGCGACCGCGATCTCGTCCCGGATCACGGTGCCGTCCTTCAGCGTGATCTCCACGGAACCGCCGAAGGCCTTCTCGGCGATGTCCAGGGAATGGTACCGGCGGGTCCATTCGGGGTCTTCCACCGTGGTGACCTTGTGCCACAGTTCCACGGTGTCCGGGCGGGCGGCGCGTTCGGGTGCGTAGGAGTCAACGTGGTGCCAGGCGCCGTCCTGCAGGGCGACGGTGAAGATGTACGGGATGGAGTGGTCCAGGGTTTCCCTGGACGCGGTGGGGGAGTATTTCTGGGGGTCGTTGGCGCCGGAACCGATCACATAGTGCGTGTGGTGGCTGGTCCTGATCAGCACGGAGTCGACGTTGGCGGGGTCCGTGACCTCCGGGTGTTCGCGGTGCAGCTTGCGGGCCAGGTCGATCCACGCCTGGGCCTGGTACTCGGCGGAGTGTTCCTTGGTGTAGGTGTCCAGGATGGCGCGCTTGGCCTCGCCGGGGGTCGGGAGCGGAACCATGTAGGACGCGTCCGGGCCATCGAGCATCCACGCGATGACGCCGTCTTCGCCTTCGTAGATCGGCACGGGGGAGGTCTGGCCACGCATGGCCCGGTCTGCGGATTCGATGGCCATCTTCCCGGCGAAGGCGGGGGCGTGGGCCTTCCAGGTGGAGATTTCGCCCTTGCGGGACTGCCGGGTGGCGGTGGTGGTGTGCAGCGCCTGGCCGATGGACTGGAAGATGGTTTCGACGTCCAGGCCCAGCAGGGTGCCGATGCCGGCAGCCGCGGAGGGGCCCAGGTGGGCGACGTGGTCGATCTTGTGCTTGTGCAGGCAGATGGCCTTGACCAGGTTGACCTGGATCTCGTAGCCGGTGGCGATGGCCCGGACCAGGTCATGGCCGCTGGAGCCCACGTGCTGGGCCACGGCGAGGATCGGCGGGATGTTGTCGCCGGGGTGGGAGTAGTCGGCGGCGAGGAAGGTGTCGTGGTAGTCCAGTTCCCGCACGGCCACGCCGTTGGCCCAGGCGGCCCATTCCGGCGCCACGCGCTCTGCGATGCCGAAGACCATGGAGCCCTTGCCGCCCGTGCTCGGGCCGTGGGTGAGTGCCTGCGCACGGGCGGCGACGATGGGGGCCCGGTTCAGGGAGGCGATGGCGACGGAGGCGTTGTCGATGACGCGGTTGATCACCATGTCCGTCACCTCGTCGGTGACGGCGACGGGGTCCGCTGCCACTTGGGCGACCTTGTAGGCGAGCTGGTCCTCGCGGGGGAGGTTTTCTTCGCTCTTGTAGACGCGGACGTGGTGTTCCTTAACCATGGTGCTCCTTCTCGGGGACGTGGTGGCTTGCTTTGATGTGGGACAGGCTGCGGTGCAGGTGCACGATGGTTGCGGCCTCGGCCAGGCGCGGGTTGCCGGCCGCGATTGCCTCGGCGATGGCTGCATGCTCGCCGGCCGCAGCGGTAAGGCGTGTCGAGTCGTCGGCCGCGAGCCGCCGGACCCGGACCAGGTGTACACGCAGGCTGCGCATGGCCTGGGCCAGGTAGGAGTTGGAGATCGCGGCGTCGATTGCGGTGTCCAGCCGGCCCACCAGCCCGTAGTAGTCCTGCAGGGCCGGCCGGGGTCCGAGGATCAGCTCCGGTGCGTGGAGCAGTTCGTGCTGGAGCTGCCCGAATGTTGCTGCGTCGCCCCGCTCGGCGGCCAGCGCCGCGGCCTTGCCTTCGAGGGTTTCGCGCAGTTCAAACAGTTCGTCGATGTCCTCAAGGGAGATATCGGTGACGACGACGCCGCGGCCGCCTGCCGCCGTCGTCAGGCCTTCCGCGGTGAGCCGGCCCAGCGCCTCCCGGAGCGGGGTGCGCGAGATGCCGAGCCGTTCGGATTGCTCCACCTCGGCCAGGACGGTTCCGGGCGCCAGCCGCCATTCGACGATGTCGTCCCGCAGGGCGGCATAGGCCTTGTCGCTGGCGCGCATGGCGTCCCTCCTGCTCAACCAACAGCTCCAGTGTATACAAATTAGGGCTAAAAGCTAGGGTTCGGACTAAAAAGCCGTAATTTCCCCTCTTCCTGTATACATACCGAGGGTGGTGGCCGTCAGCGCCCGCTCCACCGGTATTCGTTCTCCGGCCGGCCCGGGGTGCCGTAACGGGCTGTCCTGGACACCGTCCCGGCGTCGGCCAGGTACTCCAAATAGCGCCGGGCCGTCACCCGGGACATCCCCAGGGCATCCATGACCTCGGTAGCTGACACTGCCTCCGGCTGCCGGCGGAGGAACTCCTGGACGGACCCCAGCGTGGAGGTGGACAGGCCCTTGGGGAGCGGGAGCTCTGACGGCGCCCGAAGGCTCGCGAAGGCCTGGTCCACCTCGCTCTGCGAGGCGCCACCCTTGCCGGCGCCGCCCCCGGAACCGGCCAGCTGCTGGCGGAACTGCCGGTAGCTTTCCAGCTTGTCCGAGAACGTGGCGAACGTAAACGGCTTGATCAGGTACTGGACCACGCCGATCGCCACCGCGCTGCGGACGATGGCCAGCTCGCGGACCGCCGTGATGGCGATGATGTCGGACAGAATGCCGGCCGACCGCATGCGCCGGGCGATGTCCAGACCATGAAGGTCGGGAAGGTTCATGTCCAGCAGGACCAGCTCCACCGGCTGGCCGGCGGCCACGAATTCGTTCAGCAGCCTCAAGGCCGACTGCCCGTCGGGCGCCGTCCCGGCGAGCTCAAACCCCTCCAGCCGCTCCACATAGGCGGCATGCGCGGCGGAGGCGATGGCCTCGTCCTCGACGACGAGGACACGGATGTTGCTCACTGGCTCTGCTCCTTTTCCGGGGACGCCGCTGCCGGCAGGAAGACTTCGAACTTGGCGCCGCGCCGGCCGTTGATGGCCAGCGTACCGCCCAGGCGGTTGACAGCCTGCCGGACCAGCGCGAGGCCGATGCCACGGCCACCCGGGCCCGCGGGCTTCGTGCTGTAGCCGTGCCGGAACAGCTGGTCTGCATCCGCGGCGTCGATCGCCCGGCCGGAGTCGTTGACGGCGATGTCCAGCCCTTCCTCGTCGGATTCCACGGTCAGGGTCACCCGCCGGGGCGGGGGCGCGTCCGCGGCAGCATCGATGGCGTTGTCCAGCAGGTTGCCCAGGATCGTCACCAGGTCCTGTACGGCCAGACCGGGGGCCATGCCGGATCCCAGGGTGGACACCTCCAGCCGGACGCCGCGCTCGTGCGCCTCGGCCACCTTGCCCATGACCAGCGCACCGACCACCGGCTCGTCGATGGAGCCCACCATGTCGTCGGTCAGCCGCTGGCTCAGCGCCAGGTCCTGGGTGGCAAAGTCCAGGGCTTCGGCTGTCCGGCCGAGTTCCAGGAGCGAGACCATGGTGTGCAGCCGGTTGGCGTGCTCATGGGTCTGCGCCCGCAGCGCATCGGAGAGGGTCCGCATGGTCTGCAGTTCGTTGCCGAGGGCTTCGATTTCCGTCCTGTCCCGCAGGGTCGCCACCGTTCCGTAGACGAGGACCTTGCCCCGCGTCCCGGGGGAATCGGGGCCCCGCGCCGGCGCCTGGTTGACCACGAGCACGCGGGAGCCGGTCAGGACGATCTCGTCCTTGGTGGTGCGGCCGGATTCGAACAGGCTGAGCAGTTCCGTGTCCAGCGGGAGTTCATCCAGTGACGGCGGCCTGGTGGGATCGTTGCTGCCGGTCTGCGGCAGTCCCAGCAGCTCCGCCGCCTGGTCGTTGTACATCACCACGCGTTTCCTGGCGTCGAGGAGGATCAGGCCTTCGCGGACCGAGTGGAGAACCGACTCGTAGTAGGCGAACAGTTGCGCCAGTTGCTCGGGTCCCCACCCCCGGGTGACCCGGCGCAGGTACCGGCCGAGCAGCCATGACGCCAGCGAACCGCCCACGAGCAAGGCGGCCCCGACGGCGAGCAGGACCGGCAGGCGCCCCTCCAGGGCGACGTCCACGCTGCGGACCGTAACCCCCACCGCGACGAGCGCCTTGACGGTTCCGGCAGCATCCTTGACGGGGACGATCGTCCGCACGGACGGGCCCAGCGTCCCGGCCGTGACCTCGGTGAAGGACCTGCCCTGGAGTGCGGCGTCAATGGAGCCGATGTAGGGGCGGCCCAGTTCCTCATCCCGCGGGTGGGTCCAGCGCGTCCTGTCCGGCGCCATGATGGTGATGAAGTCCACGCGTGCCGCCGCGGTGACGTCCTTGGCGTACGGCTGCAGCACGGCGGACGGGTCCGGGGTGGCGGCCGCCTGGAGCACCAGGGGATTGGCGGCGATGGACGCCGCGACGCCTTCCATCCGCCGGCCCGCCTCGTCGTAGGTGCGGTCCCGGGCGTCCACGTAGGCGGCGGTTCCCACAATGGCGATGAAGGACACGACGATCAGCAGGTTTGCCACGAACAGCCGGCGGGCGATACTCCAGCGGTGGATCATGCCAACCTCCCGGCCTCTTCCCCGGCCTGTGTGTGCTCGCGACCAATATGAACGCAACGGTGAGCTGGATCACGGGGTGCCCAATGATGGATATCACATCGCAAGGACGTGTTGAGCCCAGAGACTGCGCCGCAGCGTCTATCAGAATATCCACAAGGAGACACATCATGGCTTCTCAACGAGGAGAGTCGCCCGAGACCGCGGCCCCGCGGCGCAAGGGACTGGACAAGTCGCACTACCTTTACATTGCCGTCATCGCCGCCGTCGTCCTCGGCGCGGTGGTGGGCCTGCTGTTCCCGGAGGTGGGCAAGTCCCTCAAGCCCCTGGGTGACGGTTTCGTCAAGCTCATCAAGATGATGATCGCGCCGGTCATTTTCTGCACCATCGTCCTGGGCATCGGCTCCATTGCCAAGGCGGCCACCGTCGGCAAGGTCGGCGGACTCGCCCTGGGCTACTTCATCGTCATGTCCACCTTCGCGCTGGCCATCGGCCTGGTGGTGGGCAACATCATCCACCCGGGCGAGGGCCTCAAGCTCACCCCGTACGACCCCAACAAGAAGGCCGCGACGGACAGCACCGTGGACTTCCTGCTCGGCATTATCCCCAGTGACATCCCGGTCCTGCCCACCCTGCTGGCCGCCATCCTGGTCGGCTTCGCCCTGCAGAAGATGGGCCCCCAGGGCGCGCCGATCCTCAAGGCCATCGGCCACGGCCAGGCGCTGGTGTTCCGCATCCTCATCATGATCATGTGGGCGGCTCCGATCGGTGCCTTCGGCGCCATCGCCGCCGTCGTCGGTGCCACCGGCATCCAGGCGATCGTGAGCATGTTCACCCTGATGATCGCCTTCTACATCACCTGTGCTCTGTTCATCGTGGTCATCCTCGGCGGCCTCCTCCAGGTGGTGGCAGGCGTGAACATTTTCAAGCTGATGAAGTACCTGGCCCGCGAATACCTCATCATCTTCTCCACCTCCTCCTCCGAAGCCGCGCTGCCGCGACTCATCGCCAAGATGGAGCACCTCGGTGTCTCCAAGCCCGTCGTCGGTGTCACCGTTCCCACCGGCTACTCGTTCAACCTGGACGGCACGGCCATCTACCTGACCATGGCCTCCCTGTTCGTGGCCAACGCCATGGGGACCCCGCTGGACCTCGGTGCCCAGATCTCCCTGCTGGTCTTCATGATCATCGCCTCCAAGGGGGCCGCCGGCGTGACCGGCGCCGGCCTGGCCACCCTGGCTGCAGGCCTGCAGGCACACAAGCCGGAACTGCTGGGCGGCGTGGGCATCATCGTTGGCATCGACCGCTTCATGTCCGAGGCCCGCGCCCTGACCAACTTCACTGGCAACGCCGTCGCCACGGTCCTGGTAGGTACCTGGGTCAAGGAGATCGACGGCGGCCAGGTCACCCGGGTCCTGTCCGGCGAGGAACCTTTCGACGAGGCAACGATGCTGGTCCACCACCACGGCGAGGTGGCCCCCAAGGAAGCAGGCGCACGCGAGGCCGCCAAGGCCTGACCTTCCGCAGCCCGACCGCGGCTAAACCGCCCCCGCAGCAATGCTGCGGGGGCGGTTTTTCGCATGCGCCGGAGTAACCTTCGACCTCAACTAGAGGGTCAAGGCTCAACATCCGCGGAAAGTCAAGTTCCCTCGAATACCGTGTCGGGCGCTGTAACCTTGGGAGCAAGAACGAACGGCGCTGGCGAGCCAGCGGCAGGAAATCACCGTCATCGAAAGTGTGGACAGATACGTGAGCAGCGAACAGGGTTCGGCAACTCTGGAAGGCACGGAATTCGACCTGGATAACGCGGTGATGGGCCCTACGGGACGCCCGCTGCGCGAGTTCCCCGAACCCGCACCGCTGTCCGCCCATGGCCCGGCCCGCGTGATCGCCATGGTCAACCAGAAGGGCGGGGTCGGCAAGACCACCTCCACGATCAACCTTGCGGCGGCGCTCGCCGAGTACGGCCGCCGGGTCCTGCTGGTTGACTTCGATCCCCAGGGAGCCCTGTCCGCCGGCCTCGGCGTGAACCCGCATGAGCTGGACCTCACCGTCTACAACGTCCTGATGGACCGCAAGGTGGACATCCGCGACGCCATCCACCAGACCGGCGTGGAGAACGTCCACCTGCTGCCCGCCAACATCGACCTCTCCGCGGCCGAAGTGCAGCTAGTCAACGAGGTTGCCCGGGAACAGGTCCTGGACCGTGCCCTCAAGAAGGTCGAGGATGACTACGACGTCGTCCTGATCGACTGCCAGCCCTCGCTGGGCCTGCTGACCGTCAACGCCCTCACGGCCGCCCATGGCGTCATCATCCCGTTGATCTGCGAGTTCTTCGCCCTGCGCGCTGTGGCACTGCTGGTGGAAACCATCGACAAAGTCCAGGACCGCCTCAACCCGCGGCTGCAGGTGGACGGCGTGCTGGCCACGATGTACGACGCCCGGACGCTGCACAGCCGTGAGGTCATCACCCGCCTGGTGGAGGCCTTCGGCGAGAAGGTGTTCGAGACCGTGATCAAGCGCTCCATCAAGTTCGCCGATGCCACGGTCGCGGCGGAGCCCATCACCAGCTATGCCGGCAACCACGTGGGTGCCGACGCCTACCGCCGCCTGGCCAAGGAGCTGATTTCCCGCGGTGGCGCACCCTAGCCACGCCGTGGCCGAGTCCAAACCCGGCTTCGAGGTGCGGCTGGCCAACTTCACGGGGCCGTTCGATCTTCTCCTCGGACTGATCGCCAAGCACCAGCTGGACATTACCGAGGTGGCCATCGCTTCCGTGACGGATGAGTTCATCAAATACATCCGGAAGCTGCAGGACCTGGGCGAGGAGTGGGCGCTCGACGAGGCCAGCGAGTTCCTCGTGATCGCCGCCACGCTGTTGGACCTCAAGGCCGCCCGGCTCCTTCCGGCCGGGGAAGTCGAGGACGACGAGGACATCGCGCTGCTGGAGGCGCGGGACCTGCTCTTTGCCCGGCTGCTGCAGTACAAGGCGTTCAAGCAGGTGGCCGCCCTTCTGGGTGAAACCCTGCACCACGAAGGCCGTCGCTTTCCGCGGCAGGTGGGGCTGGAGGAACACTTTGCGGCCATGTTGCCCGAGCTGGTCTGGAAGCACACTCCGGCCCAGTTCGCTGCGCTGGCCGAGGCCGCGCTCCGGCCCAAAGCGCCGCCGCAGGCCCCGCAGGTGGCTCTCGGCCACCTGCACGGCGGCACCGTCAGCGTCAAGGAACAGGCGGAGGTGCTGGGACTGCGCCTCCAGAAGGAGTCCCCGCTTTCCTTCCGGTCGCTGATTGCCGACGCCGGTTCCACGCTGGTGGTGGTGGCACGGTTCCTGGCACTGCTGGAACTGTTCCGCGACCGGGTAGTGTCCTTTGACCAGTTGTCCCCGCTGGCGGAACTGGCAGTCCACTGGACGGCCGGGGACCGGGATTGGTCCGCAGCAAATGTCAGCGAAGAATTCGAGGAGCAGCCGTGAACGGCAACCCCTGTGGCAACGGGCCCGAGGAAGACGCAGGCGGCCGCCAGGACTTCCTGGCGCGTCCCGGCGGCGCCAAGGCGGCCATCGAGGCGGTGCTGATGGTTGTGGACGAACCCGCCACGGAAGAGGAACTCGCCGCGGGCGTAGGCCTGACCGTGGAAACGGTGCAGTCGCTGCTGGCAGAACTGCAGTGCGAGTACAACGGCTATACTGTTAACGCCCCGGATATGGAGGAGGCCAGCGCCGCTGGCTTCGGTTCCAGCCCCCGGGGTTTTGAATTGCGGAACATCGCCGGTGGCTGGCGGATCTATTCGCGGGCGGAGTTTGCCGACGTCGTTGGCAAGTACGTGCTCGAAGGACAGACCGCCAGGCTCACCCAGGCGGCGTTGGAAACGCTGGCAGTCATCGCATACCGGCAGCCCGTTTCCCGGGCCAGGGTGTCTGCAATTCGCGGGGTCAATGTCGATTCCGTCGTACGGACGCTGGCCCAGCGCGGGCTGATCGAGGACGCGGGAACGGATCCCGAGTCAGGCGCACTCCTGTACCGGACCACTTCGTATTTCCTCGAACGGATGGGGATCGGTTCGGTGGAGGACTTGCCCCAACTGTCGCCGCACCTTCCGGGGCTCGACGGGATCTCGGAGTTCTACGACGCCGACACCATGTAGGCAGGAACCTCCCGCCTGCATGAATATTCTTATCAGGGCAGACTAAATCTGCGCGGCTGGCTAGGGTTGTCCTTGGACATCGTGCCGGCCAATACATCGAAGGACGGGTCATGACACAGGCGGGACGCCAGGGTTCACCACGTAACGGTTCGGGACGCAGCGGCAAGGAACGCGGTTCCCAGCAGCGCAGCCCACAGGGCGGAAACTTCAGCGGGGGATCCCGCAGCAGCGCGGGCAAGCGCGCCTCGGGATTCGGCGGCGACCGCCCGCACCGCGCGCCCAAGCCGCGCGAGGAACGCTTCATCGACCCCGACCTCGCCGGTGGCCGGCCCGAACACGGCGCCGAGGGCGCCAGGCCGGGCAGGCCGTCGTCGCGCAAGCCCGCAGCACGCAAGCCCGGCGCCAAGAAGGCCCCGGGAACGCCCGGCGCCCCCAAACCCAAGCCACGTACCGGCGTGCCCGGGGCCGCCGCCTCCCGTGCCTTCGGCAGCGAACGTTTCGGACAGAACCTGGGCCCGGTCCGCAAGCCCGGACGGAAGAAGGGTCCGCGCGGCAGTGCTCCCCAGTCCGAGCTTCATGATGCCGACGGCGTCCGCCTCCAGAAAGTGATGGCCTCGGCAGGGGTGGCGTCGCGCCGGGTCTGCGAGGAGATGATCGCCGAAGGCCGCGTGGAGGTCGACGGCATGGTGGTCACCGAACCCGGCGTCCGCGTGGACCCGAAGACTGCGGTGATCCACGTCGACGGGCTGCGGATCCAGCTGGACGAAAACCTGGTCTACATGGTGTTCAACAAGCCCAAGGGCGTCGTCTCCACCATGGAGGACCCCGAGGGCCGGCCCTGCATCAGCGACTTCCTGAAGAGCAACAAGAACACCGGTGAACGGCTCTTCCACGTTGGCCGACTCGACGTCGCCACGGAAGGCCTGCTGCTGCTGACCAACGACGGCGAACTCGCCAACCGGCTCACCCACCCGTCCTACGAGGTGCCCAAGACCTACCTGGTACAGGTCCGCGGCCCCTTCCCGCAGGGCATCGGTGCCCAGCTGAAGGCGGGCGTCGAACTCGAGGACGGCGTGGCTTCGGTCGACTCCTTCCGGCTGGTCGACTCCACACCCGGGCACGTCCTGATCGAAGTTGTGCTGCACTCCGGCAAGAACCGCATCGTCCGCCGCCTCTTCGACGCCGTCGGCTTCCCGGTCCAGCGGCTGGTCCGGGTCAAGGTGGGACCGATCGGCCTGGGGGACCAGCGCCAGGGCAGCATCCGCAACCTGGGCAAGCAGGAAATCGGGCATCTGCTCGCCTCCGTAGGGCTCTGAGCCGTGTCCTCATTCCACAGCCACGGGCGCGGACACCTGAACGGGCCGGTGGTTGTCATCGGTACGGGACTGCTGGGCACCAGCATCGGACTTGGCCTGCGGGGGCGCGGCGTCCCGGTCTTCCTGTCCGATCCGTCACCCACCAACCAGGCCGTGGCCGTTGACATCGGTGCCGGACGCCCGCTGGCCGAACTCGCCGGCGCCGCGCCGGAACTCGTTGTGGTCGCGGCTCCTCCGGACGTCACGGCCGACGTCGTGCACCAGGCGCTGGACACCTACCCCGGCGCGGTGGTGGTGGACATCGCCAGCGTCAAGGCCGGCATCCTGTCCCGGCTCCGCAGCCTGGGGGCCGACCTGTCCCGCTACGTCGGCACGCACCCGATGGCCGGGCGTGAAAAGTCCGGCCCCGTAGCCGCGCGCGGCGAACTGTTCACGTCCATGCCCTGGGTGGTGTGCCCGTCGGAGGAGTCGTCGGGGCACGCCCTGCAGGTGGCCCGTTCGCTGTCCGCCGACCTGGGCGCCGTGGTTTCCCAGTTCACGGCGGATGAACACGACGAAGCGGTGGCCCTGGTATCGCACCTGCCGCAGGTGATGTCCTCGCTGATGGCCAGCAGGCTGCAGGGTACGCCGCTGCATGCGCTGTCCCTCGCCGGCAACGGCCTGCGCGACGTCACCAGGATTGCCGCGAGCGACCCCACCTTGTGGGTGCAGATCCTGGGCGGCAACGCTGCCAAGGTCGTCGAGATCCTCTACGGGGTCCGCGAGGACCTGAACCGGCTGATCGGAACATTGGAACAGCCGACCGCGCCCGGTGCCCGGCTGGACCTTGCCCAGCTGATCAGCGAGGGCAACGCCGGCCAGGCCCGCATTCCGGGCAAGCACGGCGGCCCGCCGCAGGCTTATTCCTGGCTGACCGTCCTGGTGGATGACAAGCCCGGGCAGATCGCGCAGTTGCTGACCGAAATTGGTGAGATCGGCGTCAACCTCGAGGACCTGCGGCTTGACCACTCCTCGGGCCAAAACGTGGGTATGGTGGAAATCTCCGTGTTGCCGAACAAGCACGACCACCTGATCGAAGCACTCAACGACCGCGGATGGCGGGTACTCCAGTAATGACACAGGAACTTCTTGACACTCTGCCTGCCCTGCGGGTGGGCCGGCCCCTGGTCGTTGCCATCGACGGGCCCTCCGGCTCCGGCAAGTCCAGCGTCAGCAAGGAAGTGGCCCGCAGGCTCCGCCTCGCCTACCTGGACACGGGGGCCATGTACCGCGCCCTCACCTGGCACTGTGTCACCACCGGCATCGACCTGGAGGATGGTGCCGCGGTGGAACAGGCGTCGCGGGACCTGGTCCTGGAACTGAGCACCAGTCCCAACGACGAATTCGTCCGCGTGGACGGGGTGGACGTCACCGATGCCATCCGTGAACCCGCCATCTCCTCGGCCGTCAGCTCCGTCGCCACCACCCTCGGCGCCCGGACTGAACTCATCCGGCGGCAGCGCGAACTGATCGAAAAGCACCACCGCCGCATGGTGGTGGAAGGCAGGGACATCACCACCGTCGTCGCTCCCGGTGCCGAGGTGCGGATGCTCCTGACCGCCAGCGAGGAAGCCAGGCTGCGGCGCCGGGGCATCCAGCTCGGCGGCACCCAGAACGCCGAGCAGCTCAAGGCGCAGGTAACGCACCGCGATGCGAAGGATTCCACCGTCGTCAATTTCACCCAGGCCGCCTCCGGCGTGGTGACGCTGGACTCCTCCGACCTCGACTTCGAACAGACGGTCGACGCCGCCCTCGTGATTGTCACCAAGGTCCTGAACCGTGACTGACGGCAGGGCAGGCCTCCCGTCAGGCCTGACCATGGCGTGGAGCAGGCCGGTGGGCTGGATCCTGGACCACTTGGTCTACCGGACTTCGGTGACCGGCAGGAGCAACGTCCCCACCGGGGGACCTGTCATCTTCGCCGGCAACCACATCAGTTTCCTCGACGGGCCCGTAATGTTCGGCGCGGCGCCGCGGCCCATGCACATCCTCGTCAAACAGGAGATGTTCAAGGGCTTCCTGGGCCGGGTGCTCACAGCCTCCGGCCAGCTTCCGGTGGACCGCAGCGGGGACCGCGCCGCGCTGCAGCGCTGCAAGGACGTGCTCGACGCCGGCCGGTGCGTCGGGATCCTCCCCGAGGGGACGCGGGGCAGCGGCGAGGCCGCGGACATCAACGGTGGAGTCGCCTGGCTGGCGCTGAACTCCGGCGCGCCGGTGGTTCCGGTCGCCATCCTGGGCACCAGGGCGGGCCACGAGCACCTCGACTTCGTGCCCCGGCCCGGGCGGCGGTTCCACGTCAGCTTCGGGGCAGCCCTCACGCTGTCCCGCCGGGCCGGCGAAAGCGGCCGTGCTTCAATGGACAGGGCGGCGCAGGAGATCCGGGCAGCGCTGGCGGGGCACGTCCAGGACACCGTTCAACTCAGCGGGCAGCCCTTGCCGTTCGCTGGCCACAAAGACTTGACAGCAGTAGCCGGGACGCCGGCAGATGACCACTAAGGACAGTGCAATGAGCGACACCACGCAGACTTCCGGACATTCCGGCGCCGACGACGACGAGTACACGCCCGCGGGCGTCGACCAGGTTGCCGAACGTCTGGCGGCCATCGACGACGACGAAGCGGAGCTGCGTGCGGCGTCCCTCCGGGCCGGGCTGGAGGATTACGACCTCGACGAGGACGATGCCGCCCTGCTCAGCGGCGGGTTTAGCGACGAGGACTTCGAAGGCCCCGCCAAGCTGGACCCCGTGCTGGCCATTATCGGCCGGCCGAACGTGGGGAAATCAACCCTGGTAAACCGCATCCTGGGCCGGCGCGAGGCCGTGGTGGAGGACACTCCCGGCGTCACCCGCGACCGCGTGATGTACCCGGCCCACTGGAACGGCCGCAACTTCACCCTGGTGGACACCGGCGGGTGGGAACACGACGCCCGCGGCATCCACGCGCGCGTGGCCGAACAGGCGGAGATGGCCGTGGAGCTGGCCGACGCCGTCCTCTTCGTCGTGGACTCGGCTGTTGGCGCCACCGCCACGGACGAAGCCGTGATGAAGATGCTGCGCCGCAGCAAGAAGCCGGTCATCCTGGTCGCCAACAAAGTGGACGACTTCGCACAGGAGGCGGACTCGGCGGTCCTGTGGGGCCTCGGCTTCGGCGAGCCGTACCCTGTTTCGGCCCTGCACGGGCGCGGCGTGGCAGACCTGCTGGACAAGGTCATGGACGTGCTGCCCGAGTTTTCCCTGATCGAGGGAACGGACCGCTCCGGCGGCCCGCGCCGCATCGCCCTGATCGGCCGCCCGAACGTGGGCAAGTCCTCGCTGCTGAACAAGCTTGCCGGGTCCGAGCGCGTGGTGGTGGACAACACCGCCGGCACCACCCGGGACCCGGTGGACGAATTCATCGAACTCGGTGGCCGCACCTGGCGGTTCGTTGACACCGCCGGCATCCGGCGGCGCCAGCACATGGCACAGGGCGCCGACTACTACGCGTCGCTGCGGACCCAGGCCGCCCTGGAAAAGGCGGAGGTCGCCGTCGTGCTCCTCGCCGTCGACGAGGTCCTCAGCGAGCAGGACGTCCGTATTCTTCAGCTTGCCATCGAGTCCGGCCGGGCCCTGGTCCTGGCCTTCAACAAGTGGGACCTGCTCGACGACGAACGCCGCCGCTACCTCGAACGCGAGATCGAGCAGGACCTGGCGCACGTGGACTGGGCGCCGCGCGTGAACATCTCGGCGAAGACCGGCTGGCACAAGGACCGGCTGGTTCCCGCACTGGACCTTGCCCTGGAGAACTGGGACAGGCGGATCCCCACGGGCCGCCTGAATGCATTCCTGGGCGAGCTGGTGGCAGCGCACCCGCACCCGGTCCGTGGCGGCAAGCAGCCACGCATCCTGTTCGGCACGCAGGCTTCGAGCCGGCCGCCGAAGTTCGTGCTGTTCACCACCGGGTTCCTTGACCCCGGATACCGCCGGTTCATCACCCGGCGCCTGCGTGAAACGTTCGGCTTCGAGGGCACGCCCATCGAGGTCAGCATGCGCGTGCGGGAAAAGCGCGGCCGGAAGCGCTAGTTCCGGTGTTGTCTTCGACACGTTGGGGCTGAAACCCGGAAAGTGTCATTGACACCCCTCCGGATCGTGTAAGCTCTTCTAGGTGGTTCGGCCGGACTGCTGATGGAAATCAGCGGAGAACGGCGGAACCAGCGGGCTGTAGCGCAGCTTGGTAGCGCACTTGACTGGGGGTCAAGGGGTCGCAGGTTCAAATCCTGTCAGCCCGACCAAAAAGCCGCGGAAACTCTGGTTTCCGCGGCTTTTGCGTTTCACACCTGCCAACGGACAAGACACCCTGGACGCCGGTATTTCTCAAGCTGTTTGTGACAGCTGTGGGGTGGGTTGGTTGATCCAGAC
>NZ_JBTZSU010000045.1:0-28632 GCF_054890965.1 Arthrobacter sp. C152 | reverse complement strand
CCAGGGACTCAACCCACTCGGCAGTCTCTTCCGGATCACGATCAGGCAGCTGGTTAGTCAACCCGCTGAGGATATGGGAGGTATCTTCTCCTGCAGCCACGGCAGCCTCTTTTCATCATTGAATACTCGGCGCATGTTTTCGTTATGCGAGAAAACATTATTGCTATATGAGATTACTGACGGCGGCTGGCGGGGTCAACGCGGGGCGCCCGGCGCGGCCCGGCGGCGTATCCGCAGCCGCGAACGGACCGTTTGTGACTGCATCACGCGCCGGTGGCCGCTTGACCCTGAGTGATGCACGTCATAACCTTATTTCACTATTCAATATCTCGATTCCGCCTTGTGGAATAACAGAAACGACCTGCCGGTCGGCCTCACCACCCGGAATCCCCCAAAGAATTGAGACCCCTATGCAGACCCCTCCACCGGCGGGCGTTGAGGCGGCCCAGGGCCTGACAGTGCCGTCAGCTGCTCCTGCACGCCCCGCAGGCACCGCCGAAGCCCTTTGTGACACGGCCAGCGAAGCATCAGGCGTGGCCATCAGCCCCACCCTCTACAACCCGGACCTGGCCCCCACCAAGCGTGCCGGCCGGAGCTGGACCAGCTACAGCATCTTCACGCTCTGGGCCAACGACGTGCACAGCCTGGGCAACTACGCCTTTGCCATCGGACTGTTCGCCCTTGGGCTCGGCGGCTGGCAGATCCTCATGGCCCTCGGCATCGGGGCAGCACTGCTGTTCGGCCTCCTCAGCCTCTCCGGCTTCATGGGCGTCAAAACCGGTGTTCCCTTCCCCGTCATGAGCCGTATCAGCTTTGGCATCAGGGGCGCCCAGATCGCCAGCCTCCTCCGCGGCGCCGTGGCCGTCGCGTGGTTCGGCATCCAGACCTACCTGGCCTCCGTCGTCTTCCGCGTGATGCTCTCCGCCATGTTTCCGTCCCTGGCGGACCTGGACAGGGACTCCATCCTGGGCCTGTCAACACTGGGATGGGCGGCCTTCGTGACCCTGTGGGTGGTGCAGCTGGTGATCGTCAGCTTCGGCATGGAGATGATCCGCAAGTACGAGGCCTTCGCCGGTCCGGTCATCCTTGCCACCATGGCCGCCATGGCCATCTGGATCTTCGTCGAGGCCGGAGGAAGCATCGCCTGGGCCTCCAACAAAGCCCTCGAAGGGCCGGAGATGTGGCTCACCATCTTTGCCGGTGGCGCCCTCTGGGTCTCCATCTACGGCACCTTCGTCCTGAACTTCTGCGACTTCACCCGTTCTGCGGTGTCGAAGAAGGCCGTGGTCCGGGGCAACTTCTGGGGCATCCCCATCAACATGCTCGTGTTCGGCGCCATCGTGGTGGTCATGGCCGGCGGCCAGTTCAAGATCAACGGCACCATCATCAAGAGCCCTTCGGACATCGTCCAGACCATTCCCAACACCCTCTTCCTCGTGCTGGCGTGCCTTGCCCTGCTGATCCTCACCATCGCCGTGAACCTCATGGCCAACTTCGTAGCCCCCGTCTACGCCCTGACCAACCTGTTTCCCACCCGGCTGAACTTCCGCAAGGCAGCCATCGTCTCGGCCACCATCGGCCTGGTCATCCTGCCCTGGAACCTCTACAACAACCCCCTGGTCATCGTGTACTTCCTGGGCGGCCTCGGGGCGCTGCTGGGCCCGCTCTTCGGCGTCGTCATGGCGGACTACTGGCTGATCCGCCGTGGCAGGATCAACGTGCCCGAACTCTACACGGCCTCACCGGAAGGCGCGTACTTCTACCGGAACGGGGTCAACCCCCGCGCCATCATCGCGATGGTCCCCGCCGCTGTCCTCGCGCTGCTGATCGCCTTCGTACCGGGGCTGGCGTCCGCGGCACCCTTCGCCTGGTTCTTCGCGGCCGGCATCGCCGCCGTCGTCTATTTCTTCATCGCGGACCGCAACCAGCGGCTCGAAGACCGCGACGGCGAGGCGATCGCCGTCGCCAGCACCCACTGACCCGCCCCCGGGCAGGGAAGGAAACCCCATGCGCATCCTCGTCGCGAACGTGAACACCACATCATCCATGACCGAATCCATCGCGGCATCTGCCCGCAGCGCGGCAGGACCGGACACCGAAATCGTCGGCATCACCCCGCGTTTCGGCGCAGACTCCTGCGAAGGCAACTTCGAAAGCTACCTTGCCGCCATCGCCGTCATGGACGCCGTCACCTCCTACCCGCAGCCGTTCGACGCCGTCATCCAGGCCGGGTACGGCGAACACGGGCGCGAAGGGCTGCAGGAACTCCTGGACGTGCCGGTCGTCGACATCACCGAGGCCGCTGCCAGCACGGCAATGTTCCTGGGCCACAAATACTCCGTGGTCACCACCCTGGACCGCACCGTGCCGCTGATCGAGGACAGGCTGAAGCTCGCCGGGCTGGACGCCCGGTGCGCCTCCGTCCGGGCCAGCGGCATGGCGGTGCTGGAACTCGAGGAAGAGCCGGAGCGGGCAGTGGAAGCCATCATCAACCAGGCGCTGCAGGCCGTCACGCAGGACAAGGCGGAAGTAATCGTGCTCGGCTGCGGCGGCATGGCCGGCCTGGACGAGCAGATCCGGCAGCGGGCCGGTGTGCCCGTGGTGGACGGCGTGGCATCGGCGGTGACCATCGCCGAATCCCTGGTCCGGATGGGCCTGTCCACCTCCAAGGTTCGGACCTTCGCCGCGCCCCGGCCCAAAACCGTCATAGGCTGGCCGCTGAACAAACCGGCCATGCCGGTGCAGCTGTAGCCCAGGAGAATACGTGAGCACATCCCATCCACGCGTCGCCGTCGTCACCGGGGCCGGCTCCGGCATCGGCCGGGAGGTGGCCCGCCAGCTGCTGGGTGACGGATACCGCGTGGCCCTTGCCGGCCGCCGGGAATCCCAACTGAAGGAAACGGCGGACGGCAGCCCGGACGCACTCGTGGTGCCGTGCGACGTCACCCGGCCCGACGACGTCGAACGCCTCTTTGCGGCAGTCCGCCAGGCGTGGGGGCGGGTGGACGTGCTCTTCAACAACGCCGGCGTCTTCGGCCCCGCGGCCGGTGTGGACGAGATCAGCCTGGAGGACTGGAACGCGACCCTGGCCGTCAACCTCACCGGTTCCATGCTGTGCGCCGCTGCCGCCGTCCGTGCCATGAAGGCGCAGGAACCGCAGGGCGGCCGGATCATCAACAATGGCTCCATTTCCGCCCATTCACCCCGGCCGCGCACCGTAGCGTACACGGTGACCAAGCACGCGATGACGGGTCTGACCAAGAGCATCGAACTGGACGGCCGCGGCTACGGCATCACCTGCGGCCAGATCGATATCGGCAACACGGCCACCGACATCATGGACACCATCGGCGTCGGCTCCGGGGCGCTCCAGGCCGACGGCAGCCGGAAGGTCGAACCGATGTTCCCGGTGGCGGACGCGGCGCGCGCGGTGCTCATGATGGCCAACATGCCAGCCTCGGCCAGCGTGGGCTCGGTGGTGGTCACCGCCGCCGGCATGCCCTTCATCGGCCGCGGGTAACCCCCGCTGACGGCCGGCCGCGGGGAGTCAGAAGGGCAGCAGCCCCGAGAGGTCCGCGCGCAGGCCGGACGCGGCCACCCTGCCGGCAGCCACCGCGTCCGCCCAGCTCAACCGGCCGCTGACCATCGCAAGCCAGGTGGCGGCGTCGCACTCAATCACGTTCGGCGGGGTGCCGCGGGTGTGGCGCGGCCCCTCCACGCACTGGGTGACGCCGAACGGCGGGACCCGCACCTCCACCGAATTGCCCGGCGCCCGGGCGGTCAGCTCCTCCAGCGAGTAGCGCACGGCGGTGGCCATGACCGGCCGTGGCACGGGGAGGTCCGACGACGGCCCGGCACCTTCGCGCCATGCGGCCAGCGCCGCCTTGCCTTCCTGGACGTCAATACGACGGCGGGCTACTGCCATGTTCAGGGTCTTCCTTTGGTTGCCAGTGGGGAGGGGGTCAGTCCAGGAGCGCGGAAACGGCAGGGCCCAGGCGGATCTTGCCCACCGGCCGTCCGCCACCGAGCACCGGTTCCACCACTTTTTCCAGGACACTGGCCACGCCGGGAATCTCCACGGCGCCCGCCGCGGCAAGCATGGTCAGGGCCACCAGCGACGTGGCCCGGATGTTCCCGTCCAGGATCTTGACGGCCACCGAAACGCCCTGCGGCGTCGCCATGGCCAGGACCCCTTCAGCCCCGATCTTGGCGATGATTTCCAGTTCGTCCATCACCAGCGTGTTTGCTTCGCCGCGGCCCTGCACCGCCCACGGGTAGTCCAGCATGGACGTGGCGATGGTCGCCGCCCTGGCGTTGAAGCTGTGGTCGCCCGGGGCTTTGGCCAGCTGCGAGTATGCCCGGGCCACGCCTGTGAGCGAGACGGCGGCCACGGGGGCGCCGCAGCCGTCGATCCCCAGGTGCGCGATCTTCTCGCCCGTGTACTCCTCGATGGCGGTGCGGACCCGCTGCTGCAGCGGGTGGTTGGGCTCCAGGTAGCTGTGCGTGTCCCAGCCGTTCTCCGTGCACGCCCAGAGGAAAGCCGCATGCTTGCCGGAGCAGTTGAAGGCCAGCCGGGACTTTCCTTTACCGGAACGCACCAGCCAGTTGCGGGCCGTTTCGTCCTGCGGCCACGCCTCCGGGCACTGCAGCTGGTCCTCCCGGACCCCGGCGGCCTTGAGCATCCCGGCCACTACATCCATGTGGTCCAGCGACCCTGTGTGGCTCCCGCACGCGATGGCCACCTGGGCGCCGCGCAGCGGGACGCCGGATTGCATGGCGGCCAGCGCCTGGAACGGCTTCAGCGCCGACCGGGCGTAGATCGGGGTGTCGATGTCGCCCAGCCGGGTGACCACCGACCCGTCGGCGGAGAGCAGGACTGCGGAGCCGATGTGCCGCGACTCCACGAAGCCGCTGCGTTCGATCACGGCCAGTTCGACGGCGGAATCAACAGTGAAGGTGGCATGCGGATTATGCGGCATAGGCCCAGTCTATGGGCCGCCATCGCAGATACCGGGCCGGCGCAGCCAACGCGCTACGTCACGGTGACCATCACCGACTGCCAGCCGGACGCTCCATCAGGGACCGGGTCCGCCCGCTGCTCTGTCTGCACCTGGCCGGTCCCGTCCGTGGCGCGGACCTTGAGGTAGTGGGGGCCGGGCGTGGCGTCCCATTCGTAGGACCATTGCCGCCAGGTCACGGTGGAAGCCTCATCCGAGAGAACCGTTTCCGTCCAGTCGCCGTTGTCCACCTGGATTTCCACCTTGCGGATGCCGCGCGTCTGCGCCCAGGCGGTGCCACCCACAGCCACCTTCCCGGCCGGCACCTTGGCGAAGGATTTGGGCACGTCCACCCGCGCCATCGTCTTGATCGGCCCGCGCTCGGACCACCCGCGCTCCGTCCAATAGGCCTTGCTGTCGGCGAACCGGGTAACCTCCAGGTCCACCACCCACTTGGTGGCGGAGACGAACCCGTACAGCCCTGGCACCACCATCCGTACCGGATAGCCGTGTTCCAGCGGAAGCGGTTCACCGTTCATGCCAATGGCCAGCATGGCGTCCCTGCCATCCTGCAGGACCTCCAGGGGAGTGGAGGCGCTGAACCCGTCGATCGACGTGGACAGCACCATGTCTGCGCCATCCTTGGGCTTGGCCCGGGCCAGGACCTCACGGAGGGGAACACCGAGCCACTTGGCGTTTCCCGCCAGGTTGCCGCCCACGGGGTTGGACACGCAGGTCAGGGTGACGTGGGATTCGATCAGCTGTGCGTCGAGCAGGTCCTGGAACGAGAGCTTTACCTCCTGCTCCACCAGCCCATGGACGCGCAGTTCCCAGTCGTCCGCGGTGATTTCCGGCACGCTCAGGGCAGTGTCGATGCGGTAGAAGTCGGCATTGGGCGTGAGCCAGGACGGCACGCCCGGCACCGGCGACTGGACCCCTGGCGGCACCGCGGGCGCTGCCTTCGCCGCTGCCGGGAGCTGCAGCGAGGCACGCGCCTTGGCGATGTTGCTGCGTGCCGCTCCCAGCAGGCGGCCGCCGGCCGCAGCAACCCCGGCGGCAGCAGCGGTGATCCCGGCAGTGGCAAAGAAACGACGGCGGCTGGCGCCTTCGCCCCCCGGGCGCGCATCGTCGTCGGACGCCTGGTCCGCCGGCACCTCCGGCCACGCCTTCACGCCCCGCTCCGCCTCCCGCAGCGGCGCGAGCAGCAGGCGGAGGGCCACCAGTCCAGCCGCCGTGCCCGCAAGGGATGGGATGGCGCCGGACCAGCCGACGCCGGCCCTGGTCACCACGCAGGCAACGATCACCGCGCCCATGAACAGGACGCCCAGGACACCCAGCGCCCACTGACGATACGCCACCACGCCCAGGACGCAGGCCAGCACGGCGATGGTGAGGCCCATCCCCACGAACAGCGCCGCTTTGTCGTTGGTGCCGAAGGTCGTAACGGCGAAGTCCTTCAGCCAGGGCGGCGTGAAGTCGATGAAGGTTGATCCCAGCGCGAACAGCGGGGCCGCCCGGGCGGCGAAGAAGGCGCCCACCAGCTCCGCGACGGCAAGGACGACGGCGGCCGCCACCACGCCTGCCAGCGCGGCCAGGGCGGCGGGGCCCGTAATGGGGTTCCGGAGCTTTGTCATGTGTATGGTTCGGAGCGGCCGGGGGCCCGGATTGACCAGGCGGGCCGATGACACACCTTAGGAGGCGGAAGGGTGCACAAAGTACCCTTGGACACTGTGAAGGTACTTGTCATTGGCCCCGGAGGCCGCGAACACGCCATTGTCCGCTCCCTGCTTGCCGACCCCAACGTGTCCGAAGTCCACGCGGCCCCCGGCAACGCCGGGATCAGCAAGCTGGTCCCCACCTACAACATCAACGGCAATGACCCCGCCGCCGTGGCTGAGCTGGCCACCCGGCTCGCCGTGGACCTGGTGGTCGTGGGACCCGAAGCCCCGCTGGCCGCAGGCGTCTCCGATGCCGTCCGCGAAGCCGGGATCCCGGTGTTCGGCCCCAGCAAGGCCGCCGCCCAGCTTGAGGCTTCCAAGGCCTTCGCCAAGGAAGTCATGGCCGAGGCCGGCGTACCCACGGCCATGGCCATGGTGGCCACCAACGCCGAAGAAGCAGCATCCGCGCTGGACACCTTCGGCGCCCCGTACGTGGTGAAGGACGACGGACTCGCCGCCGGCAAGGGCGTGGTGGTCACCCGCAACCGCGACGAGGCCCTGGCCCACGCCCAGTCCTGCTTCGACGCCGGCGGCTCCGTGGTGATCGAGGAATTCCTCGACGGCCCGGAAGTATCGCTCTTTGTCCTCTGCGACGGGCAGAACACCGTGGCGCTCTCGCCCGCGCAGGACTTCAAGCGGATCTTCGACAACGACGAAGGCCCCAACACCGGCGGCATGGGCGCCTACACCCCGCTGGAATGGGCCCCCGATGGCCTGGTCAAGGAAGTGCTTGAGCGCGTCGCCCAGCCCACGGTCAACGAGATGGCCCGCCGCGGCACCCCCTTCGTCGGCGTGCTGTTCATCGGCCTCGCCCTGTCCTCGCGCGGCACCCGCGTCATCGAATTCAACGTCCGTTTCGGCGATCCCGAAACCCAGGCAGTGCTCGCCCGGCTCAAGACACCCCTCGGTGCGCTGCTCATGGCCGCCGCCAAGGGCGAACTGGACAAGGCCGAGGAGCTTCGGTGGGCCAAGGAGACCGCGGTCGCCGTCGTGGTCGCCTCGGAAAACTACCCGGACACTCCGCGCACCGGCGACCGCATCCGCGGGCTGAAGAAGGCCGAGGCCCTTGAGGGTGTGCACGTCATCCACGCCGGAACCGCCCTGGACGGTGACGGCAAGGTGGTCTCCGCCGGCGGCCGCGTCCTGGCTGTCGTCGCGCTCGGCAGCGACCTGGTGGAGGCGCGGGAAAGGGCGTACGACGGCGTGGAGCTGATCCAATTGGACGGCTCCCAGTTCCGCAGCGACATTGGCCGCAAGGCCGCACGGGGTGAAATCAAGGTCCCCTACGCTGCCACCGGCTCGCTGCCCGTCGTGAAAGCGGAGGCCTGAGATGAACGGCACCCCCGTGAACCGCGGCTTCCAGACCGAGACGCTGGACCTGCCCGGATGGACCCACGTCTACTCCGGCAAGGTCCGCGACCTCTACGAACCGGCCGACGAGTCGATCGTGCAGCGGCTTGGCCAGGACTGCGTGCTGGTGGTCGCCAGCGACCGGATCAGCGCCTACGACCACGTGCTCTCCAGCGAGATTCCGGACAAGGGCCGCATCCTCACTCAGCTGAGCCTGTGGTGGTTCGACCAGCTGGGAGTGGAGCACCACGTGCTGGCTTCCACCGTGGAGGACGGCGTTCCAACCGAGGTCGAGGGCCGGGCCATGATCTGCAAGAAGCTGGACATGTTCCCGGTGGAGTGCATCGCCCGCGGCTACCTCACGGGATCCGGGCTGCAGGAGTACAAGGCGCTGGGAACGGTCTGCAACATTCCGTTGCCCGAGGGCCTGGTGGACGGGTCCCGGCTCGACCACGCCATCTTCACGCCGTCCGCGAAGGCCCTGATCGGCGAGCACGATGAGAACATCACCTACGACGCCGTCGTGGCCCTCGTGGGGGACGACATCGCCGCGCGCCTGAGCGAGCTGACCCTGAAGATCTATACGACGGCGGAGAAGATCGCCAGGGAGCGCGGCATCATCCTCGCCGACACCAAGGTCGAATTCGGGTACGACGCAGTCTCCGGCTCCATCACCCTGGGCGATGAGGTGCTGACCCCGGATTCCTCGCGGTTCTGGGACGCCGCCACCTACAAGCCGGGCCAGGCGCAGCCCTCCTACGACAAGCAGTACGTGCGTGACTGGCTGACGTCGGCCGAGTCCGGCTGGGACAAGGCCTCGGACACCCCGCCGCCGGCGCTGCCCGCCGACGTCGTGGAACGGACACGCAGCCGCTACGTCGAAGCGTACGAGAAGATCACCGGAAAGACCTTCGCCTAGGCGGTCTTTGCGGCCGGGCAGGCCCGCGGTTGGCGGACCTGCCCGGCTCGCTTGCCAGGCTGGCTTGCGCTGCCTAACTGGCTTGCGCTGCCTAGCTGGCTTGCGCGGCCGCGGCGGCGCGCCGCTGGGCGAGCTTGATTTCCAGAATCGCATCCAGCGCCTGCTGGACCCGGTCCTGGGCACCGGCGGCAGCGAAGGCCTTCTGGGCTTCCTCAAGGTGCACCAGGGCTTCGTCGGTTTCTCCCGAGGCCTTCAGCGACTTTCCGAGCAGGAGCGACACCTCGCCGGCCGTGTGCTTGCCGAGGGCGTTGCGTTCGGCATGGATTTCCCGCAGCTTTTCGACGGCGGCCACGATGTCCCCGGTCAGGTACAGCCAGCGGGCGCGGATGAAAGCGACCTCCAGCTCATCGCTCTTGGTTCCTCCGACGATGGAGAAGGCAAGTTCCGCGCGCTCAATGGCCGAGAGCGTCTCCGGCTCCACGATGCCCGAGGACAGCCGGACCGCGGCGGAGGCCTTGTTGAAGCGCGCCCACAGTTCGATGTCGTTGGCAGGGGAGAGCAGCCGGGCTGCCCGCTCATGGTGCTTCACGCCTTCTGCGTAGTCATGCCGCATGAACGCCACGTTGCCGATCACCCAGGCGACTTCGCCCGCGAGCTGTGACATGGCGTGCTCGTCCACCTGCTCAAGCAGCGCCTGGCAGTACTTCCAGGCCTCATCCAGCCGGCCACTTTCGGCCAGGGCACCAATCAGGATGCGGTGCGCCCCGATGGCCACGGTGGAGCCACGGGGCAGGTTGACAGAGAGCTTGACAGCTTCCAGCGCGTGCTCGACAGCGACCGAGAGTTGCCCCTGGCCGTGGCATACCGCTGCCAGCATCTGCCGTGCCCGGACGCCAAGGCCCACGGACTCCGTGGCCATCGGGTGTTCGAGGAGGCGCTCGATGATTTTCCGGCACTCCTGCAGGTCACCCTGCTTCATGAGGCATTCAGCCTGCATGTATGTCATGTTCCACCAGGCGCTGGTGTTCTTGCCGTCGAGCGCTATCTGTGCGGCGGCCGCGGCATGGCTCGCGGCCAGGGGATAGTCGCGCAGGTCCCATGCCTGCCGCGCGTACAGCCCTGCCAGAACGTACTCGGCGTCGCTCACGGAAATGGGCTGGCTCCAAGCCTCCAGTGCCTTGGGTGCCAGCTCCAGCCTCCGTGCCAGTTCTTCGATCACTTCGGCCGTCGGTTCCCGACGGCCCGTTTCAAGCAGCGAGATGTAGCTGGGTGAATACAGGTCCTTGCCCAGTTCGGCCTGTGTCAGTCCACGCTCAAGGCGCTCCGCCCGGAGCTTTTCTCCGAATCCGTTGCCCACGCGTTTCCTCCTTCTGGACAGCTGGGGCCGAATGCTTGACAGCCCCTGTGGAAAATATTTTACAATGTGTGTCAACAAGGACAGTGCTGGCTTTGTAACGAATCCGACTCGTATTGAGGAACTTATATGTTGAAGAAGATCGCAACCGCGGCCGCCTTGGCTGGGGCCCTGGCTTTTTCCGCGGCGGCTCCGGCCGTCCTGTCTGCAGGTTCCATCGCCGATAATTCGGGTACGTCGGTAGCTATCGGAAACTGGCCTGACCCCGCCTCCACAAAGGTGAAGAAGGACAAGAGCACCGATACCACCTACACCACCTACATCGGCAACTGGCCCGACCCCGCATAACAGCTTCCTCGACAACAGGAGGCGATGGACAGCCCCGGAGCAACAGCTCCGGGGCTGTCCTGTTTGTCCGCCGTGACCGGATCGCAATAAAAAAGAGGGCCTCCGCAAGGAGACCCTCTTTTCGTAATGGTCGGGATGACAGGATTTGAACCTGCGACCTCTTCGTCCCGAACGAAGCGCGCTACCAAGCTGCGCTACATCCCGATCCGCTGCAAAAGCAACTTTACAAGGATAGCCGATCCGGGGCCCCGATGCGAAATCCTGGCGGTCGCCGCGGCCGGGATGTTCCAGGCCCGGGGTTCAGACCAGCGAATCCTTCCATGCCCCGTGCAGGTCGGCGAAGCGTCCGCCGCCACCGATGAGGTCCTGCGGGGTGCCGTCCTCCACGATCCGGCCGTCGTGCACCACGAGGACCCGGTCCGCCGTTTCCACGGTGGAAAGCCGGTGGGCGATGATCAGCGCGGTCCTGCGCGAAGCCTCCGTTCCGGCAAGCAGCCGGGCCAGGCCGGCCTGCACCAGGCGTTCGGAGGGGATGTCCAGGGACGATGTTGCCTCATCGAGGATCAGCACCGCCGGCCGGGCGAGGAAAGCCCGGGCAAAGCTGATCAACTGCCGCTGCCCGGAGGATACGCGGCCGCCGCGCTTGTTGACGTCGGTGTCGTAGCCTTCGGGGAGTTGAAGGATGAACTCGTGCGCACCCACCGCCTTGGCTGCGTCCTCGATCTCGGCACGTGTGGCCTCCGGCCGGCCCAGGGCGATGTTGTCCGCCACGGAGCCGCTGAAGAGGAAGGCTTCCTGGGTGACCATGACAATGTTCCGCCGCAGGTCGGTCGTGGCGAGGTCGCGCAGGTCCACCCCATCCAGGGTGATTGTTCCCGAGGTGACGTCGTAGAAGCGGGCGATCAGCTTGGCGAGCGTGGATTTGCCGGCGCCGGTCTGGCCCACCAGGGCCACGGTCTGTCCGGCCGGGATGTGCAGATTCAGGCGCGGAACCACCACCGGCCCGTCCGCGTAACGGAATTCGACATCCCTGAAGTCGATGTCTCCGGTGGCGTCCGGCAGGGGCACCGAGGTTTTGGGCGGCCGTACCGTGGGCACCTCTTCCAGGAGCCCGGAGACCTTTTCGAGGGCCGCCTGGGCGCTCTGGAACGAGTTATAGAACATGGCCATCTGGTCCACCGGCTGGAAGAAACGCTTGGTGGATAGGATCAGCGCCAGCAGCACACCCACGGCCAGGTCGCCGGTGAGCACCCGGAAGCCGCCCGTCAGGAGCACCACGGCCACGCACACGTTGCCGATGAGCACCAGGCCCGGCTGGAAGATGCCGTTGAGGTTGATGGAGCGCACGGTAACGCGGCGGTAGTCCTCGGCAAGCTGCCCGTAGGTCTGTGAGTTCTCCCGTTCCTTGCGGAATGCCTTCACGGCGCGGATGCCGGTCATGGTCTCGACGAAGTGGACGATCAGCCGGGCGGAGACCACCCGGGATTCGCGGAACGCGATCTGCGAGTGCTTCTGGTACCAGCGCGCCAGGAAGAACATGGGCACCCCCGCGGCCAGGACCAGCAGGCCGCTGCGCCAGTCCAGGACAAAAATGGTGGCGGCGGTGAAAGCCATGAACAGGATCCCCGAGGCCAGTGAACTGACGCCTGAATCCAGGAGTTCGCGCAGGGCCTCCAGGTCCGAGGTCTGCCGGGCGATGATCCGGCCTGAGGTGTACTTTTCGTGGAATTCCAGGCTCAGCCGCTGGGTGTGCCGGAACACCCGCACCCGCAGGTCCAGCAGCATGGCCTGGCTGAGCCGCGCCGTGGAGGTGACGTACAGGGCGGTGAGTCCCGCCGTCGCGATGGCGGCGAGCAGGTAGGCGGCGCCGGTGAAGACCAGGGGCAGGTTGTCCCCTGCCTGCAGGGCCGGCAGGGCATGGTCGATCCCGAATGCGATCAAAGCCGGGCCGGCCACGCGTGCGGCCTGGGAGAGGACGACCATCGCGACGGTCAACCAGAACCGTATCCGCACCGGACGGATCAGCGACGCCAGCAAGGCAAGCGACCGCCGTCGGACGGCCCTGCTCTCAGTCCTGCTGAGGTGGGCGTTGTCTTCGTTCGCGGTGCCGAACGTGGCCGTGCTCATCGTGTCACTTCCTCTGCATGGTCTTCGAGCGCGGACAGTTCCGAGTCCAGGTCCCGCGGCTCCCGGTCCAGGCTGGCGATGACATGCCGGTAGTGGGGGTTGCGGGCCAGCAGTTCGGTGTGTGTTCCGACGTCGGCGATCCGCCCGTCCTCCAGCAGCGCCACCCGGTCGGCGAGGGCCACCGTGGAGGGCCGGTGGGCGACGATCAGGGTTGTGGTGTCCCTGAGCACCTCACGGAGGCGCGCCTCCACCAGTTCCTCGGTGTGGACGTCCAGGGCGGACAGGGGATCATCAAGCACGAGCACCCGGGGGCGGGCGGCGATGGCCCGCGCCAGGGCAATACGCTGGCGCTGGCCGCCGGAAAGGCTCAGGCCTTCCTCGCCGATCAGGGTGTCCACGCCCTGCGGCAGCGAGTACGCGAAGTGTGCCTGTGCAACGTCGAGGGCTTCGTCCAGGACCTCGTCGCTGCGGGCCGGGGCGCCGAGCAAGACGTTGTCCCGGACGGAACTGGAGAACAGTGTGGTGTCTTCGAAGGCCACCGCCACTGTCCGGCGCAGTTCCTCCACGTCGAAGTCCCGGACGTCGATGCCGTCGATGCTGATGGCCCCCGCGGTGACGTCATACAGGCGCGGCACCAGTTGGATCAGGGCGCTCTTGCCGCTCCCGGTGATGCCCACCAGGGCCATGGTCTCACCCGGCAGGATGTCGAGGTTGATGTCCTGGAGGATGGGCTTGTCCGGGGCATCGTCGAAGGCGAAGGCTGCGTCGCGGAAGCGCAGCGCCCCGGCCGGAAGGGCCGGGCTGCGTGGCTCGGCGGGGCTGGTGATGGTGTTGCGGGTGTCCATCACCTCGTAATGCCGGTCGACGGCGGTCTTGGCGGTGAGTGCCATGGCCAGCAGCATGCCGGAGAACTCGACCGGGGACGCTATGACCGCCGCCGTGGCGAAGAAAGCAACCAGGGCCCCGATGCTCAGCTGGCCGCCCGCGCACAGCATGACGCCCACCACCAGGGCGGCACCCAGTGCGAGTTCGGGCAGCAGGGTGACCACCATGGTGAAGGTGGCCTGGTGCCGGGCTTTCGCGATTTCCGTCTGCCGCAGCTCCTCGGCCTGTTCGTTGAAGCTCTCCAGGGCTTCCCGGCTCCGGCCGAAGGCCTTGAGGACGCGGATACCTTGGACCGATTCCTCCACTGTGGTGGCCAGGTCTCCGGCCTGGTCCTGGCTGCGCCGGGCGACCTTGCTGAAACGGGTCCGGAACCGGAAGCTGTTGATGGTGATCGGGACGGCCGCCGCGAGGAAGATCAGGGCCAGCTGCCAGCTCATTGAGAACATGGCGACGATGCCGATGATCACCGTCAGGGTGGTAACCACCAGCATGATGGCGCCAAACGCCATCCAGCGGCGCAGGAAGTTCAGGTCCGTCATGGCCCGGGACAGGAGCTGCCCGGAGCCCCAGCGGTCGTGGAAGGAGACGGTCAGGTCCTGCAGGTGGTCGTAGAGGGACACCCGCATCCGGGTTTCCACTGTGGTGGCCGGGTTGATGACGAACTGCCGGCGCAGCGCCACCAGGCCGGCTTCGGCGATGCCCAGGATGAGGATGACGCCGGCCGAAACCCAGACGGTCCCGGCGGAGCCGCCGGGCTGCAGGGCCGTGTTGACCAGGATCCGCAGGACCTGGGGGATGGCCAGGGCAACGATGCTGGCCAGGAGTGCGCAGAGGAGTCCAAGCAGCAGCCGGGGGATGATGGGCCGCACATGGGGGTAGAGCCGGCGAATTGATGTGAAAAAGGGAGTCTGCTTGGCCATTGCCCGCTTCTCAAGCTCTCAAACGAATGTAGTTTCCTCTAGCAACTACCCTATGCCATCGCGTGAGACGATTCACAGGAACGGGGGACAGGCTCCCATCCTTGCCCACTTATTGCAGACCGTAATGTGGGGGCTTAGCTGCGCGGCGTGAGCGTGAGCAGGACCGCTTCGGGTTTGCACGCGATGCGCACCGGCGCGAAACGCGAGGTGCCGATGCCGCCCGAGACATTGACCGGCGTCGTGCTTCCGTTGCTGGACCAGTCATTAAGGCCCTTCGCGCGCCAGGTGGGGAGGTCGCAGTTGGCGACGACGGCCCCGTAGCCCGGGATGCACAGCTGGCCGCCGTGCGTGTGGCCGGCCAGCAGGAGGTCTGCGCCGCTTTCGGTGAAGTGGTCCAGCACCCGCTGGTAGGGGGCGTGGATGACGGCGATCCGGAGGTGGTCGTTCGAATCCTGGTTGACGGTTCCCCGGGGCCAGCCGGCGTACCGTTCCCGGTTCAGGTGGGGATCGTCGACGCCGGAGAAATCGAAGCGCATGCCGTTGAGCACCAGGGACTGGTGGCGGTTGGTCAGGTCCACCCAGCCGGCCATGCCGAAGGCTGAGCGCAGGCGCGGCCAGTCCAGGGGCGTCGGTTTCGGCTTCACCTTCGAAGGGCCGAGGAGGTAGGCCGCGGGGTTCTTCGGGCTGGGGGCGAAGTAGTCGTTGGACCCCGGGACAAAGACGCCGGGGAACTGCAGCAGCGGGCGGAGCGCCTCCAGCACCGGATCCACAGCCTTGAGGTGGCTCATGTTGTCGCCCGTGTTGACCACCAGGTCGGGCCGGAGGTCGGCGAGGGACCCGAGCCAGTCGGCTTTTTTCCGCTGCCCCGGGACGAAGTGGATGTCGCTCAAGTGCAGGATCCGGAAGGGTGCCCGGCCGGGAGGCAGGATCGCCAGTGTTTCCTCGCGGAGCACGAACTGGTTCTTCTCCCACAGTCCGTAACCGAAGGCGGCCATTCCTGCGGCGGCTCCCGCTCCCGCGCCGACGGCAAAGCCGCGCCCGATGGAACGGACGCGGCCTGCGAGGGTGTTGGTGCTCATGGACGCTTAGCCGTTCCCATTGCCGTTGCCGGGCTTGCTCGGGGCCGGGGCCTGGGTGGCAGGTGCCTGGGTTGCCGGTGCCGCCGGGGCCTGGGTGGCCTGCGTCGTTGCCTTGGTCGGCGCGGAACTGGTGGTTCCGCTGACCATGTTGCTCGGCGGCGCGGGGAACGGGTTGGTGCCGAAGGCCGGTGCGATCTTGGCCATGTAATTGGAGAACATCGGCCCCGCGATCATGTAGCCGTCGATGCCCTGGTAGAACTTCCCGTTGACGGTGATGTTCTGGCCCGCACGGCTCTGGCCTCCCAAGGGGTCACCGAACCAGGCCGCGGTGGCCAGGCCGGTGGTGTGGCCAACCACCCAGGTGGAACCGTTGTTGTTGGACGTACCGGTCTTGGCGCCGATGGGGAAGTTGGTCTTCGTGGAGATCCGGGGCTGGATCAGCGAGCCCGAACCCCTGTTCAGCACTTCCTGCAGGGCGTAGTTGACGCCGCGGGCAACCTCCGGCTTGATGGCGTCGCGGCAGCTGCTGGACTGGGCCGGCAGCTGCTTGCCGGTGGCGTCGGTGACGGAGGTGATGGCGATCGGTTCGCAGTACTTTCCGTCATTGGCGAACGTGGCGAACGCGCTGGCCATGGTCAGCGGGGAGGTCTGGGTGGAACCCAGGAGGTTGCCCAACGTCATCATGTCGATCTTGGGGTTCGGCTCGCTGCCGTCCGCCGAGGGCAGGCCGCTGTGCAGCCCCACTGCGTCGACGATCTTCTGGATGCCGCAGAAGTCCAGCTGGGCCGCGGACGCGAAGGTCACCGTGTTGATGGAGTTGTAGAGGCCCTCAAGGACCGTCAGCGGCCGGTACCACTGCGGCTCGGCGTTCTGCAGGTCGTCCGCCGCGCCCAGGCCCTTCTGTGCCGTGTTGTACGCACCGTTGACCTTGCCGCAGGTGTTGCGCCACGGGTAGTTCAGCGGGTAGACGCGCTGGGCGGCGTTCACCACCGTGTTCATGGTCTTGCCCTCATTGAGCCACTCCGCGAACGTGAAGGGCTTCATGGTGGAACCCGGCTGGAAGCCCCCGATGCCGTTGAGGTCGCTGCCGTCCTTATCCAGCTTGTCCACGTTGAAGTTCAGCTGGGAATTGAAGCCACCCGCGCCGGCCAGGAACGAGGTGTTCTGGGCCATCGAGATGATCTTGCCCGTGCCTGGTTGCACTGACACCAGCGAGGCGCCCCATTTATCGGGGTTGGCGCCGGCGGCGGCATCGGCCTGCTCCTGGGCTGTCGCCTGGGCCTTGGGGTCCAGGGTGGTGGTGATGGTCAGGCCGCCGCCGTAGATCAGGCGCTGGCGCTCCTTCACATCCGCGCCATAGGCCGGGTTGTTCTCCAGCAGGTGCAGGATGTAGTCGCAGAAGTACGGCGCGGAGGCCGCGTAGGCGCAGCCCTGCTTGGGCTGGGTCACCTTTGGTTCCACGGGGGTGGCGACGGCGGCGTCGTGTTCTGCCTGGGTGATCTTGCCCTGGTTCAGCATCAGTCCCAGCACCAGGTCGCGGCGCTGCTTGGACTTCTCAGGGTTGGTGATGGGATCGAACGCGGAGGGGCTGTTGACGAGGCCGGCCAGCAGTGCAGCCTGCGGCAGGGTCAGGTCCTTGGCCGTGGTGCTGAAGAAGTAGCGGGAGGCGGCCTCGATGCCGTACGCGTCCCGGTTGAAGAAGACGATGTTGAGGTAACCCTCAAGGATCTGGTCCTTGCTGAATTCCTTCTCCAGCGCGATGGCCAGCTTCATTTCCCGGAGTTTGTCGCCCACGCCCTTGTTGACGCCGTTGAGCTTGATCTGGTCCTCCTCGCCGGCAGCGGCGAGGTTGGCGTTGAGGACGTTGTTCACGTACTGCTGGGTGATGGTCGACGCACCCTGTTTGTTGCCGCGCGCGGTGGCGACCAGGGCGCGGAGGATGCCCGTGGTGTCCACGCCGCCGTGGTCGTAGAACCGGCTGTCCTCCACGGCGATGATGGCGTTCTTCATGTTCGGGGAGATCTGGTCCAGCGGCACCTTGGTGCGGTTTTCGGTGTAGACACTGGCGATCTCGCTCCCGTCCGCTGCCAGGATCCGGGTGGTCTGGCTGGGCGGATCGACCTTGAGTTCTGCGGGGAGGGAGTCGAAGAACTGGATGGAACCGCTGGCCGCGCTGCCGGAGACAGCCGCGGCCGGAACCAACAGGCCCGCTACCAGGACACCGCAGACAGCGCTCACGCCAAGGAAGACAAGGATCTTACCCAGTGTGGTGGCAGTGTCGAATAAGGGGTTGTTGCGAGTCGCCATGTTTTCCACTTTACCGGCAAGGACTAGTCTTTCTTTCATGACCAAATGGGAGTACGCGACGATTCCGCTCATTATTCACGCCACAAAGCAGATCCTGGATCAGTGGGGAGAGGACGGCTGGGAACTCGTCCAGGTAGTCCCAGGACCTGACGGCAACGGCCTTGTCGCCTACCTCAAGAGGGAGAAGCAGTAGTATGACCACCCCCGCAGAAGCCCAGTCGAGCGCCTCGACGGCGCCCGCGTCCGCCGTCGAGCAGCGCCTCGCGGAACTTGGACTCGCCCTTCCCGGCGTTGCCGCCCCGGTGGCCGCGTACGTCCCTGCCGTCATCTCCGGGAACCAGGTGTACACCTCCGGCCAGCTGCCGTTTATTAACGGCAAACTCGAAGCTACCGGCAAGGTTTCGGCCGGCACCGAGGGCTTCGCCGACGAGCCCACCGTTTCCCCGGAAGATGCCCAGAAGTACGCCGCCGTCTGCGCCGTGAACGCGCTGGCCGCCGTGAAGAGTGTTATCGGGGACCTGGACCGCATCACCCGCATCGTCAAGGTGGTGGGATTCGTGGCCTCGGACCCGTCGTTCACCGGCCAGCCGGCCGTCGTCAACGGCGCCTCGGAACTGCTGGGCCGCGTGCTGGGTGACGCGGGGCAGCACGCACGTTCCGCCGTCGGCGTTGCCGTTCTTCCGCTCGACTCTCCCGTAGAGGTCGAGCTGATCGCCGAATTCAGCTAGGACCGGACACCTCCCTTGCCTCACCTCGCACGACGCCTTTTCGCACTTCCCCAGGATCTTGAAGGGGCAGCGCAAAGCTGGCTCGAACACGGCGAGCGGACCCCCCGGGCCGCGCGCTACGCCTCATCCGTTGTCCTGCTGCGCGATTCGCCTACCGGCCTGGAGACCTGGCTGGGCTACCGGCCCGGCTCCTCGCCGCTGGGTGTCCTCGCCTTCCCGGGCGGCTCGCTGGACGCGGCCGACGACGAGCCCATGGGCTGGCTGGGCCCGTCGCCGCAGCATTGGGCTGAGCAGATGGGAACGGACGACGTCGGGCTGGCGCGGCGCCACGTGGTGGGCGCCATCCGGGAGCTCTTCGAGGAGACGGGGGTGCTGCTGGCCGGCCCGGACATGTCCAGTACGGTCGAAGCCACCTCGACGTCCGAGTGGATGCGTGCCCGCGTGGCCGTGGCGGACCAGGAGAAGACCCTGGCCCAGGTGCTGGAGAAGCGCGGCCTTTCGCTGCGTACCGACCTGCTCAAATCACTGGTCAACTGGCGAAGCCCGGACTTCGCGCACCGCCGGTTCGACACCCGCTACTTCGCCGCCACCCTCCCCATGGGCCAGGAACCCTCGCTGCTTGAAGGCAAGGGCGTCTGGGGCCGCTGGGTCAACGCCGGGCAGGTGGTCCAGGAGCGGGACACCACCGCCCTCGGCGACGAAGCCGGCCAGGAAAACACCGTGGGCCGCACCCTGGGCGAACTGCTGGTACCAGGCTCCGAGATCATGCTCGAAAAGATGGCGGCAGCCAATGGCTGCATCGCCTACCTGAGCTACAAACGCAAACCGCACGTCTACCAGCCCAACCTGGTGGAAGAGGACGGCAGGCTCCTGCTCGAGGTCGAGGCCGCGAAGACGGTCGCGGGGGACCCCCAGCGGGAACGCTGACGCGCCAACAGCGCAGTACCATCGTCACTAAAGCAACACCGGGAGCTAGGGGGCGCCTTTGCGCGCAACTGTCAAGGATGTAGCGCGCCTCGCCGGGGTTTCACCCAAGACGGTCTCGAACGTCATGAACGGCATAGTTCCCGTCAGCGGTCCTACGCGGCTCAGGGTTGAGCAGGCAATGGCGGAACTGGACTATGTCCCCAATCTTTCTGCCCGTGGACTGCGCAATGGCAGGTCCGGAGTCATCGCCCTCGCGCTGCCGGACCTGGCGACACCCTATTCCGCGGAGATCGCCCACTGCGTGGTCGAGGTGGCGCATGAACAGGGGTGGAGCGTCCAGATCGAGGAAACGGGATCTGACCCGGGCCGCGAATACGACCTGATGTCGCGGGCGCGGTCCAACCTGATTGACGGGCTGATCCTCAACCCCGTGGTCCTGGATGAGAGTGCCGTCAAGGTGGGGGTGTCCCTTCCCCCGGTCGTACTGCTGGGGGAGGTGTCCCAAAAGCTGGCGGACCGCGTGTGGGTGGACAGCGTGGCCGCTGCGCGGGATATGACCCTGGCCCTTGCCCGGACCGGCAGGCGGCGGATCGCGGTGCTGGGTGCCGCCGAAGGCCGGGGCTCCGCGGCAGCGATCCTGCGCACCCGCGGCTACCAGGCCGCGCTGGAGCAGCTGGGCATTGACTTCGATGCCTCGCTGGTGATCCCGTGCGAAAAGTGGAGCCCGGACACGGCGGCCAAGGCACTTTCCGCGTATCTCGACTCCCGCCCATTGCCGGAGGCGCTCTTCTGCTTCACGGACTCCATGGCGATCGGCGCCCTGAGCGTGCTCTGGAAACGGGGCATCACGGTCCCCGGGGACATCGCTGTGGCGGGCTTCGACGACATCGCCGACGGCCAATATGCCGTGCCGTCGCTCACCACTATTGCCTTCGACAAACGCAAGGTTGCCAGCGAAGCCCTGCGGCTGCTGACTGAGCGCATGCGGGACCGCGAGGGACCGCAGCGGGTCGTCGCCATCGATTACGCCGTGGTGGAACGCGACAGCACCGGGACGTGAACGGCACCGGAAACAAGACTGTCCCCTCAGTTGGTGAACGCTAACAAATTTTCATTGTGCTGGTCATTACATCGATGTAATGTGAGTCCTGCGTCACACCGGCCACTTGATCAGGCAGAAGCAGCAGCTCCCGTTCCGGCTGGGCTCCGTGGCGCAGGAATGACTTTCAGCGGACCCATCCAAAGGAGTGACGGGTGAAGCAGTTTGATTTTCCCGCCGGAAAGCAAGTGTCCCGGCGACAACTACTGGCAGGAACTGCCGCCCTGGGCGGTGTCCTTGCCGCGGCAGGCCTCACCGGGTGCGGCGGCGCCGCATCGGCAGCAGCCGTCAGGAACATAGAGTTCTGGCACCTCTTGTCCGGCGGCGACGGCATCAAGATGCAGAACATGATCAGCAAGGCGAACGAGGGGAATCCCGGCTTCAAGGTGCACCCGACAGTCCTTGCCTGGGGGCCGCCCTACTACACCAAACTGGCCATGGCATCGGCTGGCGGCCGTCCGCCGCAGCTGGCCATCATGCACGCCAGCAGGGTCCCCGGATATGCGCCGGGGGGCCTGATTGACCCGTGGGACCTGGACCTGCTGTCTGAGTTCGGCGTCACGGACCAAAGCTTCGCGCCAAGGATCTGGGACAAGAGCCAGCACAACAGGGAAGTCTTTTCCATCGCCCTGGACTCCCACCCCTTCGTGATGTTCTACAACCGGGACGTGGCCGGGAAGGCGGGACTGCTGGCCGGCAACGGGCTGCTGCAGGAGGCGTCGTCCCCCCAGGAATTCATCAGCATGGCCAGGGAGATGCAGAAAGTGACCCAATCCCACGGCCTGTCCTTCGGCTACCTAGGCAGCGGTTCCCAGATGTGGCGCCTTTTCTACACGCTCTACAAGCAGCACGGGGCGGACATGGAGCTGACTCCCGGGAAGCCGATGGTTGCTGATGGCGAGGCTGCTGTGGAGTCCTTGGAGTTCATGCGGTCGCTGTTCGACGACACCATCGCCGCGCAGAGCGGGGACATCAGCACGGGCATCGCGGAGTTCGCCCGCGGAGGTTCAGGCATGCTGTTCAGCGGGGTCTGGGAACTTCCCACCTTCAAGAAGGCCGGACTGCCCGTTGACGCGGCCACGATCCCCACGCTTTACGGAACCCCGGCGTCCTACGCCGACTCGCATTCCTTCGTGCTTCCCCGCCAGCTGAACGCCGACGACGCCAAGCGGCGGGACGTCTACAAGTTCGTGAGCGACATCCTCAAGGGATCCTTGTCCTGGGCCGAGGCCGGACATATCCCCGCCTACCAGCCGGTGGTCCAGTCCCAGGCCTACCGGGACCTGACGCCGCAGATCCACTATGCCAGCGCCGCCGAGATCATCGCCTACGATCCCGAATCGTGGTTCAGCGGGTCCGGCTCGGACTGGCAGACGTACTTCGCGGAGACCGTTCAGAACGTGCTCCTGGGCCGCGACAAGGCAGCTGACGGCTGGGAAGCCTTCGTCCGGCGCACCAACACCCTCCTTTCCCGGCCCAACCCGGTCTGAACCGCCCAGCGACATAGGAGTCACGAATGAGTTCCGTAGCTACATCGCAAGACAGGGAGGGGCGGGCCGGTTCGTTCCCCGGCCTGTCCCGTCGTCGGCCGTCCACCCCGGCGCTGCCCGCCTCCGCGCAGGCCCAGCGCAGCCGGGACAACGTCAACGGCTGGGCCTTCGCCGCGCCGTTCCTGGTGTTCTTCCTGGTCTTCCTCGTTTGGCCGCTCCTTTATGGCCTGTACATGAGCCTGACCGGCAAGTCGCTCACCGGCGCCAATGACAGCATCATCGGCCTCGCCAACTACGCCGAGGCCCTGGCGGACCCCGACATGTGGCATTCGCTGGGAAACACCCTCTATTTCACCGTCATCAGCACTGTCCCGCTGGTGGTCGTGGCCCTGGTCATGGCGGCCCTGCTCAATGTGGGGCTGCCGGCGCAATGGCTGTGGCGGCTTTCCTACTTTGCCCCGTACCTGCTGGCGTCGACGGTCGTATCCCTGTTCTTCACCTGGATGTACAACCCGCAGCTGGGCCTGATCAACGACGCGCTGACGAAGATCGGGCTGCCGAAGGTGGCCTGGCTGAACGACCCGGGCGTGGCGATGTGGGCCATCGTCATCGCGACACTGTGGTGGACCGTGGGCTTCAACTTCCTGCTCTACCTGGCTGCCATGCAAAACATCCCGTCCCAGCATTATGAAGCGGCCTCACTGGATGGCGCCGGTGCCTGGCGGCAGTTCTTCTCGATTACCTTGCCGCAGCTGGCACCGACCACCGTGATGATCGTGCTCCTCCAGGTCCTGGCGTCACTCAAAATCTTCGACCAGGTCTACCAAATGACGGCGGGCGGCCCCGGTGGTGCCACCCGGCCGGTGGTGCAGTACATCTTCGAAACGGGGTTCACCGGCTACCGGCTGGGCTACTCCGCGGCCATCTCCTACATCTTCTTTGGACTGATCGTGGCCGTCTCCGTTATCCAGTTCTTCATCACCCGCCGCAGGAGCGCATAGCCATGGCAACTGAAACCCTCGCCCGCCCCGTTGCATCCACCGCCGGTCCCGCAGCCCGCCGCACACCGCGCCGCACGATGGCACCCGGCCGGGTGCTCGTCCTGGCCGTCGCCGCGCTCGTGGCCGTCCTCTGGCTGGTGCCCTTCGCCTGGGCAACCGTCACCGCCTTCAAGAGCGAGACGGACGCCGCCTCCCCGAAGATCACCTGGATCCCGCCGTCGGGCTTTACCGCTGATGCCTTCATCAAGGTATTCCAGGACGGCAACATCCCGCTCTGGACCTGGAATTCCCTCTACACGTCGGCGGCCATCACCATGATCACCCTGGTCATTTCCGCGCTCGTGGCCTACGCCCTGTCCCGCATCGAGTTCCGGGGCAAGAAGGTCCTGATGACGGTGATTATCGCCTCCATCATCGTTCCGCCGCCGGTGCTGATCATCCCGCTGTTCTACCAGATGGTGGCGCTGCACATGATCGATACGTCCTGGGCCATCATCCTGCCGCAGGTCATCCACCCCGCCATGGTGTTCGTCCTCAAGAAGTTCTTCGACCAGATTCCGCGCGAACTCGAAGAGGCCGCCGTCATGGACGGCGCCAGCCGCATGCGGATCTTCCTCCAGGTGGTCCTGCCGCTGTCCCGCCCCATCATGGCCGCGGTTGCCATCTTCGTGTTCATCGGCGCCTGGAACAACTTCCTCTGGCCCTTCATCGCCACCAACGACGGATCCATCCTGACCCTCCCCGTCGGGCTGCAGACCATCAAGAGCGCCTACGGCATCCAATACGCGCAAAACATGGCGTCGGCGCTGCTCGCGGCACTGCCCCTGATCCTGCTGTTCCTGTTCTTCCAGCGCCAGATCATTAAGGGCGTTGCCACGACGGGACTCGCCGGCACCTGACGCCGGAGCTTCGCCTTCCACCTGCCTGCAGTACAACCAAGGAGAGATCCCCTATGTCCCGCGCCAGAATCACCCTCGACCGCGACTTCACCATGGGTGAAGTGCCGCGCCGGCTGTTCGGCTCCTTCGTGGAGCACATGGGCCGCTGCGTCTACACCGGCATCTATGAACCGGGCCACCCGGAGGCCGATGAGAACGGTTTCCGCCAGGACGTCCTCAAGCTCGTCAAGGAACTCGGCGCCACCGTGGTCCGCTATCCCGGCGGCAACTTCGTCTCCGGCTACGACTGGGAGGACGGCATCGGTCCCCGGCAGGACCGGCCGCGCCGGCTCGACGGCGCCTGGCACACCGTGGAGACCAATGCCTTCGGCCTCCACGAGTTCGTGGACTGGTCCCGCCAGGCCGGCACCGAGATCATGGAGGCCATCAACCTCGGAACCCGCGGGGTGGACGCCGCACGCGCCATCGTCGAATACGCCAACCACCCCGGCGGCACGCGGCTTTCGGACCTGCGGGCCAAAAACGGCCACAAGGACCCGTTCGACATCAAGCTCTGGTGCCTCGGCAACGAAATGGACGGGCCCTGGCAGATTGGCCACAAAACGGCCGAGGAGTACGGCCGGCTGGCCCAGGAAGCAGCCAAGGCCATGCGGTTCGTGGATCCCGGCATCGAACTGGTGGCCTGCGGAAGCTCAAACTCGGGCATGCCGACGTTCGGCGCCTGGGAGCAGACGGTGCTGACCCACGCCTACGAAGAGGTCGACTACGTCTCGCTGCACGCCTACTACCAGGAGCGCGACGGCGACGTCGGCAGCTTCCTCGCCAGCGCCGTGGACACCGACTACTTCATCGAATCGGTGATTGCCACCGCCGATGCCGTGCGCGCCAAGGGCAAGCACAAGAAGCACATCAACCTCTCCTTCGACGAATGGAACGTCTGGTACCAGCGTGGCCGGGACACAGAGGACCAGCCGCAGAACGTGGCCAAGGCGGGCTGGCGCGAGCACCCCCGCGTTATCGAGGACAAGTACAACGTGACGGACGCCGTCGTCGTTGGCACCCTGCTCAACTCGCTGCTCCGCCACGGGGACCGGGTCAAGATCGCCAACCAGGCCCAGCTGGTCAACGTGATCGCCCCGATCTTCAGCGAGGAGAACGGCCCGGCCTGGCGGCAGACCATCTTTCACCCGTTCGCCCGCATGGCTGAGCTTGCGAAGGGGCAGATCCTCCGGCTCTCCGTCGATTCGGACAAGTACGGCAACGCCCGGTTCGGCGACACCGACCTCGTGGACGTCAGCGCTACCTGGAACGAGGAAACGGGGCGCGTGGCACTGTTCCTCGCCAACCGCGGCCTGGAGGAGGCATCGGACGTGGAAGTCGCCCTGCGCGGCTTCGACGCCCGACGCGTGCTCCGGGCGGAAGTCCTGGAAATCCCTGACGGCGGCGACCGCTTCACGATCAACTCGCAGGAGAGTCCGGACCGGGTGGGCCTGAAGCCGCTGGATGGAGCGAAGGCGAGCGGGTCCGAGCTGCGGCTCAGCCTGCCTGCCCTGTCATGGGCCGTCGTCGAACTGGACGTGGTGAAGAACTGATCCTTGCCAAGGCAAGTAAAAAGGCCGCCCCTCGGGGCGGCCTTTTTGTTGGCGTGCTAGCGGGAACGCTGGCGGAGGCGCTGCATGTCCAGGATGACGACGGCGCGGGCCTCGAGGCGGAGCCAGCCGCGCTGGACGAATTCGGCCAAGGCCTTGTTGACGGTTTCGCGGGAAGCGCCCACCAGCTGGGCGAGTTCCTCCTGGGTGAGCTCGTGCGCCACCAGGACGCCGTCGGTTGCCGGGCGGCCGAAACGGTCGGCGAGGTCCAGCAGCGCCTTCGCCACGCGGCCCGGGACGTCGGAGAAGACCAGGTCGGAGAGGGAATCGTTGGTGCGGCGCAGGCGGCGGGCCAGGGCCTGCAGCAGCTGGGCCGAGACCTCGGGGCGGGTGCGCAGCAGGGTGTTCAGGCTCTCGTTCTTGAGCCCTGCCAGCCGGGTTTCGGACACCGCGGTGGCGGTGGCGGTGCGCGGGCTGGGGTCGAACAGGGCCATCTCGCCGAACAGTTCGCCCGGACCGAGGATGGCCAGGAGGGATTCGCGGCCGTCGGGGGAGGTGCGGCCGAGCTTCACCTTGCCGGAGACGATGAAGTAGAGCTGGTCACCCTGGTCGCCCTCGCGGAACACCGATGCGCCGCGGGAAAGGTCCACCTCGGTGAGCTCGTCCGTCAGCAGACGGAATGCGTCGTCGTCGAGCGTGGCGAAAAGGGGTGCTCGGCGCAGTACCTCGATGTCCATGAAATCTCCTGAGTAAAAGTATCGGCTGTGGCGCTTGTGCCATTGTTTCAGAATTTTCAAGGTTCTGTGACGAACTTGGCAGCCGAAACGCCTGAAGGAAGCCGGAAGAGGGCCCTCCGGCCGGGTGCGCGGGCGCACAGGGGTTTGTCAGTGTGCGCCGATAGAATGGGGGTTCAACTGTTTAATAAGGAGCCTTTGTGGTCGGCCTGACTGTCCTGGACCTGATCCTGATCCTGGCGCTGCTGTCATACCTGATCTACGGCCTCCGCAACGGGTTCCTGGTCACGGTGGGCGGGCTCGTGGGCTTTGCCGCGGGCGCTGTCGCCGCCTTCTTCGCCGTTCCCCTTGTCAGCGGCTTCGTCGAGGACTCCGGCTGGAGGCTGACCGCCATCATCGCGGCCGCCGTCGTCCTGATGGCACTCGGACACGGCCTGGGCACCATGGTGGGGCGGCAATTGCGCGGTGTGGTGCGCATCGGGCCGCTGCGGGCGGTGGACAGGCTGGTGGGCGGCGCACTGAACCTGGTGGTCTCCGCGCTGGTCATGTCCATGCTCGCGTTCAGCATCAGTTCCCTGGGCGTGCCGGTCATCTCCCAGCAGCTGGCCGAGTCCAAGGTGATCCGCTTCATCGACGGCCTGACCCCCACCCCGGTCAAGGCCACCATGGCCGAACTTCGGTCCACCGTGATCGGCAACGGGATCCCCACCCTGATCGAAGGTCTCGACCAGGGCCAGACCGTGCCGGTGCCCAACACCAGCACCAATACCCCCGCCCTGAACAAGGCCGCGCAGTCGGTCCTGCGGATTGCGGGCACCGCCTACGAGTGCGGCCAGAACCAGACCGGCACCGGCTTCGTGGTGTCCGAGGACCGGGTGGTCACCAACGCGCACGTGGTTGCCGGGGTCCCGCAGCCCGTGGTGGAAATGCCCGACGGCGGGGCCATGCCAGGGCGCGTGGTCTACTTCGACACCCGGCACGATCTCGCGGTCCTGGCCGTGGACAACCTGCCGTCGCAGCCGCTGCCGCTGAGCGCCGACCTGCCCGGCGGCAGCCAGGCCGCGTTCGCCGGCTACCCGCACGGTGGGCCGTTCCAGTCCAAGCCCGCCACCGTGCAGGACATCGCCACGGTGCTGGTCCCGGACATCTATGGCAACAGCCCTGCCCCGGAGGACATCTACCGGCTGGCCGGCGACGTGCAGCCTGGAAATTCCGGCGGCCCGCTACTAACCACGGAGGGCAAGGTGGCCGGCGTGATCTTTGCCAAGGCCACCTCCGACGCGGAGGTGGGGTTCGCCATCACCATGAATGACCTGAACCCGGTCGCCGCGCAGGCCCCGGCGCTGTCCGCAGCGGTCTCCTCCGGGCAGTGCATCCAAAAGTAGCTGCCTAGAGGACGCCGGCCAGGTAGTCGATTGCCAGCCGGTACCCGGTGACCCCCGCGCCGACGATCACCGCTGAGCACACCGGCGACAGGTAGGAGTGGTGCCGGAATTCCTCGCGCTGGTGGACGTTGGTGATGTGGACCTCGACGGCGGGCAGCTGCACGGCTGCGAGGGCGTCACGCAGTGCCACAGAGGTGTGCGTGAAGGCGCCCGCGTTGATGACGATCCCGGCCGCGTTTTCCCGGGCGCCGTGGATGGTGTCCAACAGGATGCCCTCGTGGTTGGACTGGACGCATTCCACCACGAAACCGTGCTTTTCTGCGGCGGAAGCGGCCAGCTGCTCAACGTCGGCGAGGGTGGACGTGCCGTACTTCTCCGGTTCCCGGGTACCCAGCAGGTTAAGGTTGGGTCCGTTGATTACCAGGATGGTGCCGCGGCGCGCTGCGGTGGTGGGTTCAGTCATGGATGCCAATCTATCGCCCGGATAGATCTGCCGCGCATTTTTACGCAGGGGCATCCCGGGCGGCTGGTTCCTTGCCCGTGCGAGTTCCGAAGCTGCCGCGGAGGCCACGTAGCCCAGTTCCGAGGCGGCGGCTTCAACTTTCCGCCGGGTGGCAAGTGACACCCGCGGAAGTCCGCGTAGGGCACGCGAAACGGTGGCGGTGGACACGTCTGCGACCGTCGCAACATCCCTGATGCTTGCCGCCATTTCCTACTTCTTGTAGCCGTTGGGGTTGTTTTTCTGCCAGCGCCAGTGGTCTTCGCACATCTGGTCG
>NZ_JBTZSU010000044.1:0-29367 GCF_054890965.1 Arthrobacter sp. C152 | reverse complement strand
CACACTATTGAGTTCTCAAACAACAGACACACCCGGCACCACCCAAACCAACGTTAAGGATCGCTCCGGAGCAACTTTCCAAACTTACCGGCTTTCAAAGAACTTTGCAAATCAGCGTTTCCGCGATCCGCGTCCTTTTCAACCATCCCCACCGCTTTTCAGCGCCCTAAAGAGCAACCAGATTTTGGCTTATTTTCGGGGGTTTTGGCCGCCCGGGTGACCAGCTCTTCGCTGTCTCCCTCGCGGCGACTTAGAAAACAATACACCCACTGGCGGGCCGCTGCAAATCCCCCCTCCCGGGCCATGAAATCCCCGGAATACTGCGGCGGAAGCGGGCATGAAGGCACCCACGCTGCCTCCCGGCGTCGTGATTCATTTCCGTGCGCTGCACCACATGTTTGGACAGCTCCGCCTCCAGGGTTTCGACAGGCTCAACCCCCGGAAACGCAGAAGAGCCGGCAACCGTGAGGTTGCCGGCTCTTCTCAAGCAGCTGGGATCAGCAGGGGCTGATTACCAGGAAGACTTGGTGATGCCCGGGAGTTCGCCCTTGTGGGCCATGTCGCGGAAGCGGACACGGGAGATGCCAAACTTCTGGAAGGTACCGCGGGGACGGCCGTCGATGATGTCGCGGTTACGCAGACGGATCGGGGACGCGTTGCGGGGCAGCTTCTGCAGGCCCAGGCGGGCTGCTTCGCGTGCTTCGTCGGTTGCGTTTTCGTCAACCAGGGTCTTCTTCAGTTCGAGGCGCTTGGCAGCGTAACGCTCAACGATGACCTTGCGCTGCTCGTTGCGAGCAATCTTGGACTTCTTAGCCATGTTTAGCGCTCCTCTCGGAATTCGACGTGCTGGCGGATCTTGGGGTCGTACTTCTTCAGGACCATGCGGTCCGGGTCGTTACGACGGTTCTTGCGGGTTACGTAGGTGTAACCCGTGCCCGCGGTCGACTTGAGCTTGATGATCGGACGTACGTCCTTGTCCTTAGCCACTAGAGCTTCACCCCACGAGCCAGAATGTCGGCGACGACTGCGTCGATGCCGCGAACGTCGATGGTCTTGATGCCACGTGCAGAGACCTGCAGCGTGACGTTACGGCGCAGGGACGGAACCCAGTAGCGCTTCTTCTGGATGTTCGGATCGAACCGGCGCTTGTTGCGGCGGTGCGAGTGCGAAATGCTGTGCCCAAAGCCCGGCTCGGCCCCGGTCACTTGGCAGTGTGCTGCCATGACTTCTCCTCAAGAATTGAAAGTAATGATCCGCATATCTGCTGCTGGACCATGCTGCCAAGTGCGACCCACAGAATGTACGGGCAACGGTTAGTTACGCAACTTGAGCCCCTAACTACCGGCCGCCCTGGAGAAAATACCGGGCAACCGGAGCAATTGCGCACGCTCCGCGCACTTAGCGCCTACCAAGTCTACGAGGTGACGCAATTAAAGACCAATCGGGTGTATAAGCACCGCACAAAGGTCACAGCAATCAGCTCCCCCTCCTCACAGCAAATCGAAAGCTTGGAGGCGGATCTTTGAGGCATGAACACGCAGCTCCTGCCGGCATCACCGGCCGCAAGCAGCTCCGGCCGCCCGGAGCTCCCCTCCGTTAAGAACCCGCCCCGCGGCTGGTTCACCCGCCAGTACCGGCAGCGCATGCTCCGGACGGATCTCCTGACTGTCATTGCCTGGGCATCCGTGGCTGCCGCCGTCGCCCTGTGGCTGGCCGACGGCGGGGCCACCCACATCACCTCGCCCGCCGCGCTGTTTACGGCGGCGGGGATCGTGGCCGGACTCGCAGGCATGGACCTGGTCCTGCTGATGCTGCTCCTGGCCGCACGGATCCCTTTCATCGACCGCACCATCGGGCATGACCGGGCCCTGGAGTTCCACGGCAAGCTGGGCAAGCCCTCGCTTTACCTTCTTCTGGCCCACGGTCTCCTGCTGGTTATCGGCTACGGCATGGCCGAGGGACTGGATCCGGTCAGCGAGGCCATCAACCTCTGGGTCCAGGTGCCCGACATGTGGCTGGCATTCGTTTCCATGGCGCTGTTTATCGCCGTCGTGGTCACGTCACTGGTGGCTGTCCGCAAGCGCTTCCCGTACGAGTTCTGGTACGTGGTGCATCTGCTGACGTACGCAGCCGTGGCCACCTCAATCCCGCACCAGTTCAGCGTGGGCGGCCTCTTTGCGCCGGGCACCTGGCAGCGCTGGTACTGGCTTGCCATCTGCATTTACACCGGCACCGCCCTGGTCTACTTCCGGATCCTGGAGCCGGTGCTGGCCACGGCGCGGCACCAGCTGACCGTAGCCCGTGTGGAGGCTGTTGGGCCGGGCGTGGTGAACATCGTGATGGGCGGACGGAAACTCGACCAGCTCGCGGGAACAGGCGGCAGGTTCTTCGTCTGGCGTTTCCTGGCCCCGGGCATATGGTGGCATCCGCACCCCTTCAGCCTGTCCGCCGAGCCCGTTGTCAGCGGCCCGGACGGCAGGGGGACGCTGCGGGTCACCGTGCGCAACCTCGGCAACGGCTCCGCCCAGCTTCTCCGGCTCCGCAGGGGCACCAGGGTGGCGCTGGAAGGTCCCTACGGCCTGCTCAGCACGGCCGCCAGGACCAGGAACAAAGTAGTGATGATCGGCGCCGGCATCGGGATCACTCCCCTGCGTGCCCTGCTGGAGAGTACGCCGTTCGCCCCGGGCGAGGCGACGGTCCTGCTGCGCGGACACTCAGACGGCGAGCTCTATCTCGGCAGCGAGATCCTGGACATCTGCCGGCAGCGCGGCGTCCGGCTGTTCCACCTCACCGGGCCACGGGCACGGCAGTCCAACAGCTGGCTTCCCGAGGATGCCGTCCGCAGCGGCTACAGCCTCACCTCCTACGTCCCGGACGTGGCCGACGCGGACGTCTATGTCTGCGGCCCCGCCGCCTGGGCGGACAACGTCATCGCGGACGCCGGTTTGGCCGGCGTGCCCGCGGATCAGATCCATCGCGAAAGGTTTGACTGGTGAAAATACGCGGAACCCTCACAGCTGCCCTGGCGTCCGCCGGAATCCTCCTCGCGGGCTGGCAGGCGGGCACCCAGGCTGGCGGCATCAGCACAGTTGCATCAAGTACGACGGCGACAGGCACCACGGGTTCGACGGGCACCGGTTCGTCCGGCCTGGGATCGACCGGCACAGGCACCAGCGGTTCGACCGGTACAGGCACCAGCGGGTCTTCCGGCAACGGGTCCTCCGGCACCTCGGGGTCGACCGGATCCACGAACTCATCAGCGTCCGGCACCTTCACCGGCACCGCGGTCCAGACGCGGTTCGGTGCCGTCCAGGTCCAGATCACGGTGGCGAACGGCAAGATCACAGAGGTCACGCCGCTCCAGCTCACCGATACCGACGGCAAGTCGATCCAGATCAGCAACCGCGCCGCGCCGCTGCTCCGCAGCAAGGTCCTGGCCGCACAGTCGGCCAACGTCCAGACCATCAGCGGTGCCACCATCACCAGCAACGCCTACCTCAGCTCGCTCCAGGCAGCCATCGATGCAGCAAACCTCTGACCCGCAATCGGACGCCGGCCCGCAGGCGCCGGCTGGCGGCAACCCGGTCCTGAAGGCCCGCACGTTCGAGTGCATGGGGACGGTGATCAGCCTGACCCTGGCGGCACAACAACCGTCGGCGGAAGGGCAGCCGGCCTCCGACGAACTCGCTGCCGCCACCGCCGTCGTCGAACATCTCTTCCGGGACCTCGACGAAATCTTCAGCCTCTACCGCCCCGACTCCGAAGCGAGCCTGCTGGCCCGCGGCGAACTGACGCTGCGCGATGCCTCGGAAGAGATGCGTGAAAGATACGCCGAAGCACATGAATGGCGGCTGCGGACCGAAGGCGCGTTCACGCCGGAGCGCCCGGACGGCGTGCTGGACCTGTCGGGGCTGATCAAGGGGCACGCGATCCGGGAGGCGGGAACGTCGCTGCTGGCACTGGGCCGCCGCGACTGGTGCCTCAACGCCGGCGGCGACGTGCTGGTCAGCGGATCCCCCCGCCCGGGCAGCGGCGAGCCGTGGAAGGCCGGGATCGTGGACCCCGCCGACCGGCTCACGCTGATCACGGGATACCCGCTGGGCGGCGGCCCGCACCACCGTGCCCTCGCGACGTCAGGTTCCGCCGAACGCGGCGAGCACATCTGGCGGGTGGGCGGCGGCCCCGGGTTCGTCCAGGTTTCGGTGGCGGCAGCGGACATCGTCACCGCGGACATTCTGGCCACCGCGGTGGTGTCCGGCGGGGAACCAACGCTGAACCTCGCCGCGGACACGTGGGACGTCGCCATCCTGGCGGTCCGGCCCGACGGATCCATGCTGGCAACCCCCGGCTTCCAGCCCGGCTGACCGGGCTCCTACTGAACGTGCGTGAGCTGCGGGTACCTGGGCCGCAGGTTGTCCCCCGAGGACTTGCCGGTGACGCGGCGCACCACCCAGGGCGCCGCGTATTCGCGGAACCACTGGGCGTTGGCGCGGAGGGCCTCGGCGCGGCTGAGTTCCGGGACGGGGGTCATGGGCGGGATGTCGATGGAGTGGTCATACTTGAGCACCTCAAGCACCCGCCTGGCCATGTTCGCGTGGCCCGCGGCGGACATGTGCATCCGGTCGTGCGCCCACATGCCCCAGTCGTAGTACTCGCTGAAACGCCAGTAATCCACCAGCAGCGCGCCGTGGTCGCCGGCAATTCCCCGGACCAGCTCGTTGTAAATCGCCGTCCGGCCGCGCATGGTGCCGAAGACCTTGGAGCCCCTGGCGTCGAAGCCGGTGAACAGCACCACCGTGGCGCCGGTGGCGGCCAGCTTGCCGACGGCCTCGTTGTACTCCACCAGCAGGTCGTCGATGTCCACCTTGGGACGCAGGATGTCATTGGCACCGGCGTAGATGGTCACCAGGGTTGGATTAAGTTCGACGGCGGCATCCACCTGCTCAGCGAGGATCTGCCGGAGCTTCCGGCCCCGGATGGCGAGGTTGGCGTAGCCGAAGGCGGGGTCGGCGGCGCCCAGCTGCTCCGCGACGCGGTCCGCCCAGCCGCGCACACCGTTGGGACGCGCCGGGTCGTCGTCGCCGACGCCTTCAGTGAATGAGTCGCCAAGGGCCACGAACCGGGAAGTGAAATCCATGCGGTTAGTTTGCCATCCGTTGCCGGGAGCAACCAATCTGGTGGTCAGCCCTGGGTTTCCCGGAGGATCCAGTGGTCAGTGTCCAGCCGGCCCACCACTTTTTCGCCGATCCGGGCCAGGTCCAGCACGTCCTGTTCCGTCAGGGCGTCAAGGAAAAGGTTCCGGACGTCCTCGACGTGTCCGGGGGCCAGGCCGACGATGGTTGCCATCCCTTCCTCGGTGAGGTGCGCGGTGGTTACCCTGGCATCGGACGGATGCGGGCGGCGCTCCACCCAGCCGCGCTTCTGGAGTTTAGTGACCACGTGGGAAAGCCGCGACAGCGACGCGCTGCTGCGGGCGGCCAGTTCACTCATGGGCAGGAACCTGCCCTCGGCTTCGGACAGCATGGCCAGGACCGTGTAGTCGAAGAGGGACAATTTGCCGGCGGCGTGCAGCTTGGTGTCCAGGGCCGCGGGCAGCAGGGTGTTGATGCTGACCAGGGCCAGCCAGGCCCGGCGTTCGTCAGCGTTAAGCCAGCGGGGTTCCGTCATGGCCCTTATTCTACGATTGATCCTTCAAGCAGCTGCTTCAGGCGGCTCCCGCGCCGGCCGGTAGGCTGGCTGCATGTATGTTGTCTCCCTTACCTACCGGGTGCCCCAGGACATCGTCGATTTCCATAACGGCGCCCACATGGCGTGGCTGCAGAAGGCGTTCGACGACGGCGTGTTCATCGCGGCGGGCCGCAAGATTCCCCGCACCGGAGGGTTGCTGCTCTCCCAGGCTGACCGCGCCACCCTGGATGCGTGCATCGCCCTGGACCCGTTCTACAGCAACGGGGTTGCCGATTTCGAGGTCGTGGAGTTCCACGCCGGCCGGGTGGCACCGGGGTTCGAAAACCTGCTGGACACCCCGCCCGCCCAAGGCAGCTAAGGCGCGCGGCCGCCGTCGTACGTTTCAGCGGCCAGTTTCTTCAGCCCGCCTTTCCGCGGAACCTTCACCGGCTGGGGCCAGCGCGGGGTCAGCGCGTCCCCCAAGGTGACCCCGCGCAGCTTGCGGCCAAACAGCGGCAGGACCCAGTCGTGGACCCAGCGCCGCTGGCGCTGCTCCCACTCGCGCAGGGTGAGCCGGGGCGGCGGCTCCCAGTCCTTGGGCCGGATCTTGTGCGGTACGCCCAGCTGGTTTAGGACCTGCCCGGCCAGGTACTTGTGCCCGGCCTTGGACATGTGGAGCCGGTCCGAATCCCACATCCGCCGGTCGTGGAAGGCGTCCAGGCACCAATAGTCCACCAGCACCGCACCGTATTTCGCGGCGATGGACCGGACCTGCTGGTTGTAGAGCGTGTTGCGTTTCTTCAGCGGTTCCAGCAGCGCCGAGACCTTGACGTCGAAGCCGGTGAACAGGACGAGCGTGGCGCCTGTTCCGGCGAGCCTGGCCACGAGCTTTTCGTAGTCCGCCATGAGCGCGGCCATGTCCGTTTTCAGGTCCAGGATGTCGTTGCCGCCGGCGTACAGCGTGATCAGGGCCGGCTTCATCCCGAGTGCCGGTTCCAGCTGTTCGTCGATGATGTGCCGCAGCCGCTTGCTTCGGATCGCCAGGTTGGCGTACTTCCAGCCCGGCTGCGCCTTGGCCAGCTTCTCCGCCACCCTGTCGGCCCAGCCGCGCACCCCGTTGGGCAGCCGTTCGTCCCGGTCCCCCACGCCTTCGGTAAAGGAATCACCAAGGGCAACAAACACCCGCCGCCCGGAGTCAGGAAGCAGGGATTCAGGTGCCACCGGCCCAAAATAGCGGGGCCGGGAAAAGAAGGGACGACGGCGGGATGAACAGCAGGTGCGCTACCCCTCCGCTTTGCCCTGCCGCCAGTACCCCATGAAGGCAACCTGCTTCCGGTCAATGCCCACGTCCCGGACCAGGTACCGCCGCATGTCCTTGATGGCCCCGGCCTCACCGGCAATCCACGCGTAGAAGGGCAGGGCGCCGGCGGGCGTTCCCGGGTTCCTGGTGGCCTGGATGTCCGAGGCCTCCATCCGGGCGGGCGTCTCCCACAGGATGGCTTCGTCCACGTTGACGTCCTCGGGCTCGGGGCCCGCGCCGCCGTCGGCCGCCTTGATGCCTACCCAGCCCGGCACCGGGACAGCCTTGCGTACCGCCTCCTGCAGCAGCTGGCCGTGCGGGCGGAAGCGTCCGATCGCGGCGCCGCGGGCGAGCCAGGTGATTTCGACGTCGGCGGGCGAGGCCAGTTCCTGGAAGTCGCCTGCTTCGGGGACTTCCAGGAAGGCGTGCCCGCTCATGTACGGCGGCAGGCTTTCGAGGATGGCGGAGATGGCCGGGACCGCGGTTTCGTCGCCGGCGAGCAGGATGCGCTGCGCAAGGCCCGGCCGCCATTCGATGCCCGAATAGGTCTCTGCGGTGACGCAGTGCGCGGCCCGGTTGTTCGGTCCGATGATGGTGATGGCATCGCCCGGTTTGGCGTTCAGCGCCCAGTTGGCGGCGGGGCCGCCGTTTCCGCGGTCGTCAAAGTGCATGACGAAGTCGACGTCGATCTCCGGATACACGGCATCCAGCCGCGCCTGCCGGACGGTATACGTGCGCATGGAACCGCGGACGGCCGGGTCCATGGCGAGCCATTCCCGGTACCAGCCGGAGGAGGCCATGTCGAAGACCGGCAGCGGCAGCGCTGAGCCGTCTTCGGCCAGGGACGGGATCATCAGTTTGACGCGCAGGTCCAGGGTGTCGCCGTGCACGCCAAAATCCCGCAGCGAGTAGCCGCCGAAGGTGATCCGGCGGAAGGTGGGGCTCAACTCACGGACGGAGGTCACGGTGACGTCGAACGCCAGGGTCATCGGTTCAGTCATGGCTGTGGTTTCGCGGGTCCTCATGAGACAAGCTCCAGTTCGTGGGCGGGGACGTGGTGGCGGCCGATGGGGATGATCAGGGGCGTTCCGGACACCGGGTCCGGGATGACACGGGAGTCGAGGTTGAAGACCTGCCGGACGAGGTCTTCGGTAACCACGTCGCGCGGGTCGCCCACCGCTGCGACGGCGCCGTCCTTCATGGCGATAACGTGGTCCGCGTACCGTGCGGCGAGGTTGAGGTCGTGCAGCACGATGGCCACGGTGGTGCCGCGTTGACGGTTCAGGTCGGTCACCAGGTCCAGGACCTCCACCTGGTGCGCGAGGTCGAGGTACGTGGTGGGTTCGTCGAGCAGCAGGACGTCGGTCTCCTGCGCCAGCGCCATCGCGATCCAGGCGCGCTGCCGCTGGCCGCCTGACAGTTCGTCCACGTCGCGCCCGGCCAGGTCCAGCGTTTCGGTCGCCTCCAGCGCGCGCTGCACCGCGGCGTCGTCCTTGCTGCTCCAGCTGCGGAAGAAGCCCTGGTGCGGGTAGCGGCCCCGGCCCACCAGGTCCCGGACGGTAATGCCCTCCGGTGCCGTGGGGTGCTGCGGCAGCAGGCCGAGGGTCCGGGCCAGTTCGCGCGCCGGGCGGGAGTGGATGTCCTTCCCGTCGAGGGCCACGATGCCGGCGGCCGGCCTGAGGAGCCGGGACAGGCCGCGGAGCAGGGTGGATTTGCCGCAGGCATTCGCGCCCACGATCATCGTCACCTTGCCCTCGGGGATCTCGGCGCTGAGGCCTTCCACCACGCAGCGCTGGTCGTATTTCAGCGTCAGGTCCTTGGCGGTCAAAACTGCCACGTCAGGCATCCTTTCGGTTGGCCGTGACCAGCAGCCACAGCAGGAACGGGGCGCCGAGCGCGCCCGTGACGACGCCCACCGGCAGGACAGTGCCGTCCAGCAGCAGGGGGGCAACGTTCGCGGCGAAGTAGTCCGCCGTGAGGACAATCAGGGCGCCCACCAGGGCCGACGCCGGGAGGCTGGCCCTGCCGGTGAAGCGGCGGGCGATGGGGCCGGCGAGGAAGGCGACGAACGAGACCGGCCCGGCCGCCGCCGTCGCCACCGCCGCGAGCCCCACCGCGACGACCACCAGCGCCAGCCGTGTGGCACGTACGCGGACTCCCAGGCCGGCGGCGGCGTCATCGCCAAGTTCCAGGATGCGCAGCGGACCCGCGACGAAGGCCGCCGCCGGGACCAGGACCGCGAGCGCGCACAGAAGGACTCCGGCACGGTCCCAGGTGGCCGAATTCAAGGAACCGTTCAGCCAGACCAGGGCGTCCGCTGCCGTCCGGATATCGGCGCGGGTCATCAGGAAGCTGACCACTGCCTGCAGCGCGGCCGCGATCCCGACGCCGGCCAGGACCAGCCGGTTGCTCGCGGCGTTGCCCCGGGTGGTTCCGCGCAGCGCGCCGCCGGTGGAGATCGCATAAATCAGGGCCGCCACCGCCAGGGCACCGCCCAGGGCGGCCCCCGACACGGCACCCCCGCTGGCACCGAACACCACGATGGCCACCACCGCCGCCGCGCTGGCCCCGTAACTGATGCCGATGACGTCCGGGCTGGCCAGCGGGTTGCGGAGCATGGTCTGGAACAGTCCACCGGCCAGGCCGAACGCAATCCCGACCAGGGTGCCGACAACCGCCCGGGGGAGTTTGTTTTCCATCACGATGAAGCTGGCCCCCGGAATCTTCGCGCCGCCGGTCAGGTGGTTCAGGACGATCGTGAAGAAGTCGGGGATGGTCACCGTGTAGCTGCCCAGCAGCACGGACACGGCAAACATCACCACGGCTCCGGCCGCCAGCACCGCTGTCCGGTTGACCCCGCGAAGTGGCAGATAACCCCAATGTTGAGGCGCCGGACTGCTGCGAAGTGCCATCTCGCGGGGCTTAAGGAGGCTCACAGCCCGGCCCCCTTCCCGCGCCGGACCAGCCACACGAACACGGGGGCGCCGACCAGGGCCGTCATAATGCCGGCCGGGACCTCACCCGGTAGCAGCACCACACGCCCGATGATGTCCGCGCCAAGGAGCAGCACCGGAGCCAGGACCAGGGAGAAGGGCAGGATCCACCGGTAGTCCGGGCCGGTGAGGAAACGGACCGCGTGCGGGACAACCAGGCCAAGGAACCCGATGGGGCCCGCCAGCGCCGTGGCGGAGCCGCACAGCAGCACAATCCCCAGGGCGGTCACGGCGCGTGCGAGGCCCACGCGCTGGCCCAGGCCCCGGGCGACGTCGTCCCCCAGGGCAAGGCTGTTGAGGATCCGCCCCGCCAGGAGGACGATGAGCGCGCCCGCGGCCAGGAACGGCAGCGCCGGCAGGATCACCGACCAGTCCCGCCCCGCGATTCCACCAACCTGCCAGAAACGGAACCTGTCCAGGGTGTCCTGGCTGGAAACCAGGATGACGTTCATCAGCGAGTACAGTCCGGCGCTCAGCGCCGCCCCGGCCAGGGCCAGCTTCACCGGGGTTGCCCCCTCCCTGCCCAGCGAGGCAATGAGATACACCACCACGGCGGCTGCGGCAGCACCGGCGAACGCGAACCAGATGTAGCCGGAGAAAGTCCCCACGCCGAAGACGTAGATGCCCGTCACCACCGCCAGGGCGGCGCCCGCGTTGACGCCGATGATGCCGGGATCGGCCAGCGGGTTGCGGGCCACGCCCTGCATTGCCGCGCCGGCCAGGCCGAGGGCGCCGCCGGCCAGCAGGCCCAGGACGGTGCGCGGGATCCGGGCATGGACCACCGCATGGTCGCCGTTGGCGGGATCGAAGGCCGTCAGGGCCTGCCACACAGTGGCGAGGGGAACGTCCCGGGCGCCCACCGCCAGGGACGTTGCGGCCAGCAGTACCAGTACGACGACGGCGGCCGGCAGCCAGGCGGCATGCTTCCTCCCCGGCGCATCACCGCGGCGGGGGCCACCGGCTGCGCGGGCCGGCACGCGGGTGCCGTTGCCCGTTTCCGGGAGTGTCGTCGTCGTACCCATGAAGCTTCCCCTACTTCACCGCGTCCGCGGCGCTGGCGAGTTGCGGCAGGAAGGTGTCCAGGGACCACGGCAGGCTCAGCGGCGAGGATGCCGAGATGGACAGGGTCAGGGTGTTGTCCGAGTCGGCAACCAGGGCGCCGCTCTTGATCGCGGGGATCTGGCTGAGCAGCGGGTCGGCTTTGATGGCGTCCTTGGTGGAGGCGTCGGGAACCCAGGTGACGAAGATGTCGGACTGCAGTTCGTTCGCCTTCTCGGCGGACCAGGGAATGTAGAACTCCTTGGAGTCCTTGGAGTTGTCCTCCACCACGGGGGCCAGCTTCATGCCGATTTCACTCAGGAAACGCGGCCGGTTGTCGTTGGCGGTGTAGACGTTCACGCCGTCGCCTTTGGCGGGTTCAAGGTTGCCGTAAATGAAGCTCTTGCCCTGGATCTGGGGGAACGTGGCCACCTTGTCCTTGATGGTGGCCTCGGTATCCGTCACCAGCTTCGCGGCCTCGGCGTCCTTGCCGAGGGCCTTGCCGATGATGGTGGTGGAGTCCTGCCAGGAGGTGCCGTAAGCCAGTTCGGGGTGGGCCACCACGGGGGCGATTTCGCTGAGCTTCTTGTAGTCCTCTTCGGTGAGTCCGGAGTAGGCGGCCAGGATGACGTCCGGGCTGAGCTTGGCGATCTCGGTGAAGTTGATGCCGTCGGCCTCCGAGTACTGGACCGGCGCCTTGGCGGAGCCGAAGCCGGCACCGAGTTTCTCGAGCGCGGCATCCTTCCAGGGGGTGGAGCCCTTGTCGTTGCCGCCCCACTCGTTCTTGGGGACACCCACCGGAACCACGCCCAGGGCAATGGCGACGTCGTCATTGACCCAGGAGACGGTGGCTACCCGGGTGGGCTGCTTCTCGATGGTGGTCTTGCCGAAGACGTGCTCGATGGTGACGGGGAACTGCGTGCCGCTGGAGGTGGAGGCGTTGGTGGCGGCCGTGGAGGACGCCGGACCGGTGGAGCAGGCCGAGAGCGTCATGGCCGCGGCAGCGAGGACGGCGGCAGCTTTGCCTGCCGAGGAAAACAGCGTCCGGCGGGTGGAAACGGGGCCGGGGAAGAGGGGCGAAGTCACGGGGCTCCTTAAGTGGCTGATGCAAACTTAAGTAAGGCTAACCTATCCAAATCAGTATTACGCAAGCTTTTTGTCACCTAATAGGCCTACGTGACGAAGTCCACATTCTTGCCGGCCTTGGACAGGGGCGGAGTGAATGCGGCAGGATAACCTTGCCTGCCCGGCGCGGAACCAGCCGGGCAGCTGAACATGGACGGGGATTCCAGGGACAATGCGCACGCTGAAGGCCTCCCGGGCCGCCGCTGCCGTGGAGAGCGGGGTGGCCGCGTTGGCCTGCTCCGCGGAGCGCGACTGACCCCTCGCTGCCCCGCCCGTCACCGGGCCCCATCCTTACCGAAAGTTCAGCCATGCAATCAGTCACGCCCCAACAGATCCGCTCATCCTTTATCAACGCCAGCCGCTCCGAGGCCGCCAAGCTCACGCTGCCCAAGGACTTCGATTCCCTCGACTGGGACAGCCTGGAATTCCTTGGCTGGCGGGACGCGAAAATGCCGCTGCGCGGTTACTTGGTGGTCCCCGGACCGAAAGGCCCCACCGGGATTATGCTGCGCGCCCCGGAAGGCGGCGCCAGGAAAAACCGCTCGGTGCTCTGCGAACTGTGCCGGGACGTATTCTCCAAGGACGACGTCCTGCTCTGGGTCGCCAGGCGGGCGGGCCGGTCCGGCCGGGACGGCAACACAGTCGGCACCCTGATCTGCGCCGACTTCCTCTGCTGCGCGAACGTCCGCAAGGAACCCCCGGCCAACGAGATCAACCCGGACCCGGCGGTCGTCGTGAAGCGCCAGATCCAGGGCCTGCAGGACCGGGCGGACCAGTTCCTGGCCCGCGTCCGCGGCACCTAAAGGCGCAGGAGGAGGCCCCTGTCACGGTGGTGAAGGGGCCTCCCCGATCTTCCGTCAACGGTAGGAGAAGCTCATCAGCAGCGCCTTCAGCGCTTGGCCGTCGCTGCCCCAGTACCAGGCTTTAGCCTCCTGGTCGCCGGCGAACGGCTCACCGGTGAACAGCACATCGGCGGTCAGCATGCGGTGGCCGAGCATGATGAGGCCGTACTGCACCTTCCCCTCCGGCGAGACGGGAAGCCCCGGCGTCAGCCCCAGGCGGTACTGGACAGTGCCGGCTACGTGGTCGGCATAGAACGATGCATGGGGCGTGGGGACGGACTGGTCCACCAGCCCGGGCACGGGGTCGGCGTCAAGGACGAACCTGGTGGCGGGGCCGCCCGTGGCGTCCCCCACCTCGCTGTAGTAGATAGTGACGCGCGCGGTGCCGGCGGCATCCCGGACGGTCGCCGTTTCCACTGCGGGTGACGCCAAAATCTGCTCATGCTCGATGCGCCAGCCGGCCGGGTGGGTAAAGGACAGCCTGCCGTCCGGGAACGTATAGGTCGCCGCACCGGCCGAAGCCGGCACCGCTGTCGGGGTGGCCGCCGGAACGATGGACGGAGCTGCGGCTGGTGCGCACCCCGCCAGGGGCAGGACGGCAGCAGCGGCCGCGGCAAGGAAGGCAACTGCGGGCTGTGGTGGGCGCATGGGACTGCCTTTCAAGAGGACGCCATCGTTCTCTCGGGGAACAGTGCGGACCCAGCAAACCGCAGTACCTGGGGGATTGTGTCAGGCGAGGTGGATTGGTACGGCCCAGATTGGCACAGCAAAAATGCCGTCCACCAGAGCCGGGCCGATAAATCCACCCATTTGTTATATGGACTTGGCTTTCAGCTTTTCAGCGCAGGACGATGTCCACCGGGTTCGCCTCGGAGCGCCAGGCACCCTCCTCGCCCGGGCGGGGGCGGATCACCGGCGCCGTGAGCACACCGGAGCGGTTGGTGCGGCGGTCCCGGAGGATTTCGGTGACGGAGCCGAGGTGCCGCGACAGGTCGATCACGTTCTCCGGTGCGGCCAGCAGCAGCTGGAACCCGAATTCGTGCAGCGCCTTGATGCCTGCCCCGGCGAACTCCTCGGAGGCGAGCACGAAGGCCTCGTCCATCATCACCGTGCCGTAGGTGGTGAATCCCTGCTCGGCGATGCCCAGCTGGTAGCTGAGGGCGGCGGCCATGATGAACGCGGTGAACCTCTGCCGCTCCCCGCCGGACATGGACCCGGTGTCGGCGTGCATGAACACCTCGGTCTTCTTGGCGCCGCGGGGACCTGTGACGTCCCGGTGTTCCTTGCACTGGATGAAGAGGTGCCCGCGGACGTCGAGCACCTCGGCCCGCCAGCGCCGGTCCTCCGGCGCCTGCGATCCGAGCCGCTTGACCAGGGTTTCCAGCGACTTGTAGCGCGCGGTGAGCTCGGCGTCGTCGTCCCTCGCCGGGCCGTCCCCCTTGGCGGCGCTGGCCGCGTCTGGCTTGGCCGGCCGGGTGTGCCGGGCCTTCAGGGCGTTCTGGATGGCGTCCTTGAACTGCTTCGCGGTGGGCGGCAGCGTCTGCTTGATGTCCAGCTCCAGGTAGCTTCCCTCGTGGAAGTTGACCTGGGAGAGGATGCCGTTCAGGGGCAGGATGCGGCTGGTGATGGAGCGGCGTTCCTCGTCGAGCAGGTGCAACAGGGTGCTGAACGATTCATGCGTGCGCTGGTTGAAGAACTGCCGGAATTCGGCTTCCTGGGCGGGCAGGCCGTCGTTCACGATCGCGTGGTAGCGGGCTTCGAACTCGCTGGCCGCACCGATGCTGGTGCCATGGTCGGCGGAGATGGCGCTGCCCCACTCCCGCACGAACCCCTCGAAGATGCGGGTGAGCCGCTCGGCGGTTGCCTGGCCGCGTGATTCGGCGGCGTGCAGTTCCGCCATCAGCGCGGTCCGGACCCGGTTGGCCAGGTTGTCCAGCTCGTGCATCTCGGTCACGTCGCCGAACTCCGCGAAGTAGGGCTCCAGCGCAGAGACGGTGGCGTCCGACGGCGGCGCCTGGGTGAGGCGTTCACGTGCGGCGTCGAGGAGGGAATCGGCGGAGGTCAGCTGCCGGTCCAGTGCCTTGTATTCGCTTTGCAGGACCGCGGCGGACTCGGTGCTGGACTGGTGCTTTTGCCGGGCCTCCTCGATGGTGGCGCGGAGCGGTTCCAGGTCCGCCTGTGCGGCGAGGGCGTCCTTGAGCCGCTGCTCAATCCGCGACAGCTCATCCTCCGCGACGGCCGCGGACACCTGTTCCCAGGGACGGTCGTCTTCGGCGATGCGCTGCAGGGCGTCGAGCTGGCGGCTCATGCCCTGGTGGGAGTCCTCGCGGCTCTGCGCCAGCTCGGCGGCCTTGGCCAGTTCCTGCCGGAGATCCTCGACCTGCCCGGCCACGAGCTCCAGCTTGGCGGCGTTGTCGAAGCCCAGGACGTAATCCTGCCGGCTGGTGAAGCGGTCGTCCTTCTCCACGGTGTGGCGGTTGCGCTTGACCACGCCGCCCAGGCTCAGGCCCTTGTCCAGTGCCGCGAGCTCATCCGGGTCCTCGACGCACGGATAGGCGAAGTCGAGCGCGATCCTCTCCCGCACCCATTCGCCGGCCTCAGCAGCCGCGGCGGAGGCGAGGATGTCCAGCTTGGTGAGCAGGTCGCCGTCGCGCACGTCCTCGACGGCGAGCGCACCGCCGGCGAGCGGCTTGGAAACATCCACCGCCCGCAGCGCGCCGCGGACGGTGTGGCCGTTGAGGTAGCGGGTGACGGCGCCGAAGTGCTCGCCCGGGACCAGCAAGGTGGTGGCCAGGTTCCGCAGCGCGCGCTCAGCCGCCGGACGCCACTGCTCCTGCCCTTCGGCGAGGTCCATAAGTTCGCCGGCGAACGGCATGCGGTCCTCGGGGATGCCGGTTGCGGCAGCGATGGCGGCCCGGTTTTCAATGCTCGACGGCGGCAGCAGGGATTTGCGCGTCTTCAGCGACACGAGTTCCTGCTCGGCGGCGGCCAGCTCGCGTTTGCGGGTGGCGTGGGCGTCGAACGCCTCGAACCTCAGCTCCTGCAGGGCCTGCGAATCGTCCTTCAGCTCAGCCGACCGGGCGGCCGCCTGCTCGTGGGCCTGCTCCCAGCCGGCGGCGCTCCACTCAAGCTGCAGCCCGGCGTCGGCCAATGCCTGCTGTGCCGCCTCCTCCACCTGCCGGCGGAGCTTGAGGCCCACGCGCGCGTTCTCCAGCGACTGCTCGATCGCGGAGATCGCGTTGCCGCCCTGGTTGTTGTAGTCGGTTTCGAGCTGACGCAATTCCTTGGCCAGGTTGTCACGAACCGCACGCTCGGCGCCGAGCTCCTTTGCCTTCGCCTGCGCCAGCTCCTTGAACCTGGCCAGCGTCTTCTGGTGGACGGTGACGGCGAGCTTCTGCTTGTACGCCTCGAATTCCTCGCCCACCAGTTCCCGCAGCCGGTTTGCGTCCAGCAGCGACTGGGCGTATTCCCGGTTCAGGCCGGGAACCGGGGCAAGCTGGTCGCGCTGCTGCCGGACATCCTCCAGACGCTGCCGGATGGACATCAGGTTGCTGAACTCCTCCACTACGTCATCGGCAGCGGCGAGCGTCGCCGGGGCATCCAGCACCTGGTCACGGAAAAAGGTGTTGACGCTGCCGCCGAGGCCCTTTCCCGCCTGGATCACGCGCAGCAGGGGCAGCGCCTGGTCCGAACTGATCCCCAGCAGGCGCCTGAAACGCTCGGCGAAGGCCTTGTGGACGTCGAACACCTGGGCATGCGGGAAGATCGTTTCCAACGCACCCTTGGTGAAGCGCTTGTCCGCGATCCCCTCGACCGCCTCCAGGTCCAGGGGCACGTTGTCGATCAGGTAGAACCGGCCAACGCTGGACTCGGTGCCGTTCTTGGGCAGGTCGAACAGCGCCGAGACCGTCACCCGGGTGCCGGCGGCATTGTCGAACGTGAGCGCGACGGCGGACCAGGTGGCCCCGGGTCGCTGGAAGGCACTGGCCGAGCCCTCGCCCACGGCCTTGTCCCCCACCTTCCCGCGCATGTAGGTAAACGTGGTCCGCTTGTCCTCCACGGCCCCCGAACGCTGGGCGGCGGCCTCGTTGGACCGCGGCCGCGCATCGAACACCCGCAGCATCGCGTCGAACAGGGTGGACTTTCCCACGCCCGAGTTGCCCGTCAGCAGCGTCCCGTTGCGGTCCACGTGCATGGTGTGCGCCCCGTGGAACGTTCCCCAGTTGACCACCTGCACGAGCGCGAGCCGCATCTGGCCCGGGTTGGTCACGTCCCCCAACGGCAGCATGCTCGCGATCGTCACTTGGTGTCCTCTTCCTTGGTCGGGGCGGCAGCACCGTCGTCGTCGTTCTCGTCCTCACCTTGAGCGTCGAGGTCGATCAGAGGCTCCGTTCCCGACTGGTCCGCGGATGCGGCGACCAGGGCCTCGATATGGGCCGGGATGTCGCCGATGTTTTCGAACGGGAGGGCCAGGGGCAGGGCGTTGGAGATCGTGTAGACGTCGTCCAGGCCCGTGGGGAGCAGGAGTTGGCGCGCCAGGAGCTTGGTGATGGCGCGGGTCACCACGTCGGCGTCGCGGAGGGCGTCCTGTTGTCCGGCGGGCTGGTAGTGCGCCACCAGCTCGGTGATCTCCTCACGGGTGATGGTGGGATCGGTCTGGGCCGTGACATGCCGGTCCAGGAGGAGCCGGAGCCGGAGCAGCACAATGGTCTCCACCCGGCTGAGGGCCCGCTGCTGCCGGAGGATGCTGGACCGCGCACCCCCGCCGATGACGTCCGGGTCCACGGGGCGCAGGACGGCGATCTTCCGCTCGTGGTCCAGCTGCAGGGTGAGGAACAGTTCCGACAGGCGGCTGCGCAGGATCACCTGGTTGTCCAGCAGGACGGTCCAGAGCTTCTCGTCCCGGCCGCCGTCCACGTACGGGCCCTTGAGGAGCTTCACCAGCGCCTGCCGGACCTTCATGGGCACCACGCCGGTGTCCCCCGGGAACAGCGCGGCGCCGTCGACGAAGGTGTCGCGCGGCGAGACTGCCCCCGTGGTGGGGCTTGTCGAAATCGGGGGTTCGGCAGCCTCAACCACCGGCTCGTCCACCGGCGTCGTGATTTCCTCAGTCATCTGAATCCTTTGCGAGCGTGACCACGGGCAGGTAGGCCCTGCGGACGGAGCCGTCTATCTGTTCGAAGTCCAGGCCCTCGACATCGCTGCGGTTGAAGCCGGCCCCGGCATGCAGGGCCTCCGACAGGAGGGCGCGGATGGTGTTGATGTGCTGGTCTTCCGGCGGCACCTGCCGCCAGGCGTCCGCGAGCGTGGCGGCACCGGCCAGGGCTGCTCGGACCACCTCCGGCCTCGCCTTGCCTGTCCTCGGCGAGCGCACGCGGTCGGAGTCGGTGAAGGCGATGGGGTCGGCCAGGCGGGGCGGCGCCGCGAACTCGTCGGGGTCGAAGAGCTTCACCATGGACAGCGACTCGAACCCCGCGTTGAACAGCACAGGGCCGGGGACCAGCCCGGCGCGTTCGCGCTCGTACGGCAGGGACCGGATGGCCTGCTCCGCTTCCCGCAGGACCTGCCGCAGCCGGACGGACTGGCGGAAGTCGTCGCTCTGGACGTAGGTATTCAGGCTTTCGCTGAGCTTGCCGTAGATGCGCTGGATCTGGCTGTGCTGCTGGCGGAGCTCGGCCACCAGGTTCTTCAGGGTTTCGCGGTCCTCCGGCGAAAGATCGTCGGCGAACTGCCGGCTCAGGACTTCCCCGATGGCGGACCGGAACCTCAGCTGCTGCTGCGGGTCCTCCAGGAAGGCCGTGAACGAGCGGAAGGTCCTGCCTTCGGGGCTCTGGCGGAGCCGCTTATCCGCTTCCAGCACCTGGGCCATGGTGGCGCCCTTGGTCAGCGACTCTTCGATGATCTGGTTGCGGAGGCCGCCCACCAGTTCCTCGATCCGGTCACGCATCTTCTTGTAGTCGGCGGGCAGGCTGGCGGCGAGGTCCAGGATGTTCCCGGCGGCCTCGACAGCCTCGTCATCGTCCAGCAGGCCGTCGAATTCGCCGCTGCTGATGTCCTGGATAAGCTGCTGCCGCTCTTCGATCTCTTCCTCGAGGGCTTCGAGGCGGGCGCTCTGGTCCGGGTTGGTTTCGTTGGCGAGCTTCTCCACGTCGCCCAGGAGCGTGCCCAGCCGGGAGCCGTTCAGGGTGGAGCGTTCGCTTGACAGGCTGTCCAGGAACGCCAGCACGCGGGCGGCCGGTTCGGTGACCTCATACACGATCTGGCCCGACTGGTTCCGGCGGGTCAGGAACTGGCGGCGGGTCCACTCGTCGCCGAAGGACTTTCCGTTCGCCCCTCCTCCCAGCCCCGGGTCCTGGCGGCGCAGCTCCTCAAGGAAGGAGTCGACGTCGGCGTGGAACTCCTCCAGCGGCAGCTGCGGCCGGGTGCGGGTAAAGGATGCCTGCAGCACGGCAATCACCCAGGGTGCCGAACGCGTCAGGGCCCACGCGGGCCCCTTGGTGAGGAGTTCGAGGTCCCGGAGCCGGGCGCTGATGGCGTCAGCAGATGACCTGGCTGAGCGGGGCACACACTCTCCTTGGGCTTGTGGGCAGACTGCAAAGGGGTGGCGGCAGGAAACTGCCAACTACAAGGTTAACGCAGCCGCCGCTACCACCCCGTGACCTACCACGCGGTAGTATCTCGATCCCGTATCAACCGGCGCGCCCGCGCGTGGCAGCTATGGCTGGCCGCGGGAGTGTCCCCCTACGCTTCTGCTACCGATCTTCACCACAGCAGTTATTCGCCACCGCAATGTCGCAGGGGGATTCATGCAGTTTGATCTAAGCGCAGTGGAAACAGCCACGCTGGTCTTTATCGGGACGCTGGCCATCGCAGCCGTCCTGGCCGCTTTCGTCCTCATGGCGGGGCTGGTGGCCCTGGTCCTGCTGGGTGTGGGAAAGCTGACGTGGATGGCTGTGGTCAACACCCTCCTGGCGGTGGTCCACGGGATCAATGCCGGCTGGGACCGGCTGGTCCACGGCGCCGCCGCCGTCGATCTGTCCGGCGAATTCCAAGGCCAAACGTCCCCTAGTACGGGAACCTACCCGCGGGTAATCTTGAGGGACAGCTGAAGGGTTCTCCAACCCGGCGGATCCATGGCTACACCGGCCCATCCGGCCTAGGAGATAACCCATGAGCTCCGCCACTGACAGCCCGGCCAAAGACGCCCCGGCTGAGGAAATCCCCGTCCCTGCCGGCAAGATCGGCGCCGGAGCCACCGCGGAGGACGCCCGCGCGGTGACGGAGGCCGCGCGTGCCTCCGGCTGGGAACGCCCAAGCTTCGCCAAGGGCCTGTACCTCGGCAGCTTCGACCTTGGCCTGGTCCACCCGTGGCCCGCGCCGGAGCCTGCGGACGTGGAGCGGGGTGAGGCGTTCATGGCGCGGCTCACCGACTATGCCCGCACCATGGACGGCCGCGTCATTGAGCGTGCGGCGAAGATTCCGGACGAGTACATCAGGGGCCTCTCGGACCTGGGCGTCTTCGGCATGAAGATCCCCGAGGAATACGGCGGCCTGGGTTTGTCCCTGGTGTACTACGGGCGCGCCCTGGCATTGCTCGGCAGCGTCCACCCCAGCCTCGGTGCGCTCATCTCCGCCCACCAGTCCATCGGCGTCCCCGAGCCGGTCAAGGTCTTCGGCACCCCGGCGCAGAAGCGCGAGTACCTCCCCCGCTGCGCCGCCGGGGCCATCACCGCGTTCCTCCTCACCGAACCGGACGTGGGCAGCGACCCCGCCCGGATGGGCAGCACGGCAACACCAACGGACGACGGCGACGCTTACCTTCTGGACGGCGTGAAGCTTTGGACCACCAACGGGGTGATCGCGGAACTGGTGGTGGTGATGGCCTTGGTCCCCGCCCACACCGACGCCGATGGAACCAAACACAAGGGCGGCATCAGCGCCTTCGTGGTGGAGATGGATTCCCCGGGCATCACGGTGGAGAACCGGAATGCCTTCATGGGTCTGCGGGGGATCGAAAACGGCGTGACCCGCTTCCACCAGGTGCGGGTCCCGGCCGCGAACCGGCTGGGCCGCGAAGGGCAGGGCCTCAAGATCGCCTTCACCACCCTTAACACAGGCCGCTTGGCCCTGCCTGCCCTTTGCGTCGCCTCCGGCCGCTGGAGCCTGAAGATCGCCCGCGAATGGTCCAACGCGCGGACCCAATGGGGCCGGCCGGTGGGCGAACACGAGGCCGTCGGAAAGAAGATCGCCTTCATCGCGGCTTCGACGTTTGCTTTGGATGCTGTTTTCGAACTCTCGGCTGAACTCGCCGATGCGGGACAGAAGGACGTCCGGATCGAAGCTGCACTGGCGAAGCTCTGGGCCACAGAGATCAGCTGCCAGATAGCGGACGAGCTGGTGCAGATCCGTGGCGGACGCGGCTTCGAGACGGCCGAATCGCTGGCGGCGCGCGGGGAGCGGGCGGTGCCGGCCGAGCAGCAGCTGCGGGACCTGCGGATCAACAGGATTTTCGAGGGGTCCTCGGAGATCATGAAGCTCTTCATCGCCCGGGAAGCCGTTGATGCGCACCTTGCCGCCGCGGGTGCCCTCGCGTCCCTCGATGCCAGCCTGGCAGACAAAGCGAAGGCCGCCGTCGGAGCGTCCGGCTTTTACGCCAAGTGGCTGCCCAAGCTGGTGGCAGGCGCGGGAATGGACCCGCGCTCGTACAACGAATTCGGCCGCCTCGCCAGGCACCTGCGGTTCGTGGAACGCTCATCCCGCCGGCTGGCGCGGCAGACCTTCTACGGCATGGGCAGGTGGCAGGCGAAACTGGAGCGGAAGCAGGCGTTCCTGGGCCGGGTGGTGGACATCGGTGCCGAGCTTTTCGCCATGACGGCCTGCTGCGTCCGGGCGGAGATGCTCCTGAACACGGCGCCGGAAAGGGGTGCCAGCGCGTATGAGCTCGCCGACGCCTACTGTGAACAGGCGCGGGTGCGCATTGACGAGTACTTCGACCGGCTGTGGCGGAACACCGACGACGCCGACCATGAACTGACACGCAGGGTCCTCGCCGGGGAATACACCTGGCTGGAGGCGGGCGTCCTGGACCAGTCCGAGGGCACAGGTCCGTGGATCGCCCATGCTTCGCCGGGGGCGTCGAAAAGGCAGGACCTGCACCGGAAATACCGGTAAAACCGCAGGTCACAAAATAGTAAGCACGCTTGCTACCAAGTGGGGCGGGTGGTTGAGTGGTGCCATGAGCAGCTCAACGGATCCAGAGAACCTGCCTCCCCGCCACGCCCGGGAGGACGAAACCACCCGCAGCGGAACAACCCGAAGCGGAAGCTATCGCGAGGCCGCCGCCGATGACGCCGCCACGCGCTCGTTCGACCAGGCCCCCGCCACGTCGAATGACCGCGACTATTACCGCGAACCCGCCGCGGAGCGGGCGTACGAGCCCGCGCCAACGGCTGCCGCACCCGTGGTGGACCCGGCGCTGGCGGACCGGGAAACCGCCGTCGCGCGGCAGAAGGAGCGTTTCGGCGGCATCAAAGCCGGTTCTGCCTTCTTCGGCTGGCTTACCGCCACCGGGATGGCCGTGCTCCTGACGGCCCTGGTGGCGGCGGCCGGAACTGCCGTAGGCCTTGCCAGCAACACGGACGTCAACGCAGCCGTGAACCAGGCGGCCCAGAACAGCGGAACGGTGGGCCTGGTGGGCATCATCGTGCTGCTGGTGATCCTCTTCCTGTCCTATTACTGCGGCGGCTACGTGGCCGGGCGGATGGCGCGGTTCAACGGTGCCAAGCAAGGGCTGATGGTGTGGATCTGGGCGCTCATCGCGGCGATCGTGGTGGCGGTCCTGGGCCTGGTGGCAGGCCAACAGTTCAACGTGCTGGCAAACCTGAACAGCTTCCCGCGCATCCCCATCAACGAAGGCCAGCTCACCACCACCAGCATCATCGCAGCCGTCGTGGTCGCCGCGGTGGCCCTCGTCGGTGCTGTCCTCGGCGGCCTGGCGGGCATGCGGTTCCACCGCAAAGTGGACCGTGCCGGCTTCACGCCGGACAGCGAATACTACGACGACGGGAAGTAGTCAGCCCCGGATGTCGCCGTCCACGTACAGCCAGCGGCCGTTGTCCCGGACGAACCTGCTGTTTTCGTGAAGGGTGCCACGCTCGTTGCCGTGCCGGTAATAGGCCTTGAATTCGACGGTTCCCTCTGTGTCGAAGGGGCCGCCTCCGCTGGTGGACAGGATGTCCAGCCGCCGCCACTCCACCTCCGGGTCCAGCGGCAGGCCGGCGGGGGCCGTTGACGGGTGGTGGGTCCGAAGCAGGTAGGGCTCGTCGAGAAGGGCATACGCGGCGTAGCGGGAGCGCATGAGCTGTTCCGCCGTTGCCGCCTCCGACACGCCGGAGTGGAACCTCCCGCAGCACTCGCGGTATTGCTCACCCGACAGGCACACGCAGTTGTCCTCGCCCTCGATTCTTGTCATACCCGGATGCTGTCATATCCGATAACAGCTTTGCTACAACCCCTATCGGCAGGCCGAGCAGGCGGCACGCCGGAGCAAAAATCCGTATGGTGGAGAAGGAGCTTCGCCCCCGGCCCGATGTGCCGGCCGCGGGCCCAGGCCGCCGGGAGAGAGGAGAGAAGACGTGGAGCAACCGGACACTCTCATCCTCAACCTGACCTTCCTCGGCACTGTGGGCATGGCGCTGATGATGTTTTTCGTCCTCTTCCTGCTGGGCGTCATCACCCTGGTCCTGGCGGGACTGGGCCGGCTCGCCGCCGTCGTGCTGATGGTCCTGTTCGGCAGGCGCACACTGGGCAAGTCACACGGTCCTGTGGGTGGCACCGCGGAGGCCACAGAACCGGCCGGGCGGCGCCGGCCCTTCCGGGAACGCGTGGCGGCGCTGAAGCCGGACAGGATGGCAAAGTCGCTCCGCACCGCCGTCGAACGCCACCCGACCCTTGCCGTTGCCCGCCGCGAGCCGCCCGTCCTCGCGGAGGACTGGGCCTCCGCCGTCGCCGACGCCGATGCCCGCGCCATGGCCAGGGCCCGCGCCGCCGCACCGGAAATCAAACTGTCCGTCCGGGACCTCCCCGACCCTGCGGTACCTGCCGAAAAGGTGGTGGAAGTCGCCCCACTGGTCGAGTCTGCGCTCCACAACGGCCGGCCGCCCCAGGAACTGCCCCGGTCGTTCAAGAAACCACAGCCGCCGCACCCGCTGGCACCGCTCGATACCGGTTCGCTGGTGTCCCTCTCCGCGCCCCAGGCCATCAAGGAACAGGCACAGGAGCGGAACGGCGCAGCGTCCGCGGGCCCAGGGAACGGGACAAAACCCTTACCCTGAGCAACCATCTGGGCTAGCGTGAAAGCCATGGAATTCAGATACCTCGGTAACAGCGGCTTCAAAGTTTCAGAGATCACGTTCGGCAACTGGCTGACGCACGGCTCGCAGGTGGAAAACGACGTTGCCGCCCAGTGCGTCCGCGCGGCCCTCGATGCCGGCATCAGCACGTTCGACACGGCCGACGTCTATGCCAACACGGCAGCGGAAACCGTCCTGGGCCAGGCACTGAAGGACGAGCGCCGGGAGTCCCTGGAAATCTTTACCAAGGTCTTCGGGCCAACCGGCCCCAAGGGCAAGAACGACCTCGGGCTGTCCCGCAAGCACATCATGGAGTCCATCAACGGCTCGCTGCGCCGGCTGCAGACGGACTATGTTGACCTCTACCAGGCCCACCGGTACGACTTCGAAACGCCGCTGGAGGAAACCATGCAGGCGTTCGCGGACATTGTCCGGCAGGGCAAGGCGCTCTACATCGGGGTCAGCGAATGGACCGCAGAACAACTGCGCGAGGGCCACAAGCTGTCCAGGGAACTCGGCTTCCAGCTCATCTCCAACCAGCCGCAGTACTCCATGCTCTGGCGCGTCATCGAAGCCGAGGTGGTCCCGGCGTCCGAGGAACTGGGCCTCTCCCAGATCGTTTGGTCCCCCATGGCCCAGGGCGTCCTCAGCGGCAAATACCTGCCCGGCCAGCCCGCCCCCGAGGGCAGCCGCGCCACCGACGAAAAAGGCGGCGCCAAAATGATCCAGCGCTGGATGCGCGACGACGTCCTGGCCGGCGTGCAGGAACTGAAACCCATCGCCGCCGAGGCCGGACTGTCCATGCCGCAGCTGGCGGTCGCCTGGGTGCTGCAGAACCCCAATGTGGCGTCCGCCATCATCGGCGCGTCCCGGCCGGAGCAGATCGCGGACAGCGTGGGCGCGGCGGGCGTGAAGCTGGAAGCAGAGGTCCTGAAGAAGATCGACGACGCCATCGGATCGCTGGCGGAGCGCGACCCCGCGCAGACCAAGTCGCCCGCAACCCGGGAAGCCTAAGTGGCGCTGCCCGGCCTTGCCGTCACCGGTTCCACCGGCGGGCTGGGCGGAATGGTGGCGCGGCATCTCGCCGCGTCGGGTTCCGCCCAGCGCCTGCTGGTGCGGGACGCCGCCCGCGCCCCGGAACTGGACCAGGCGTCCCCGGTGGTGTGCACCTACGGTGATTCCGCGGCGGCCCGGCTCGCGCTGGAGGGGGCCAGGGTCCTGTTCATGGTGTCGGCGGCGGAAGCCGAGGACCGGCGGCAGCAGCACTATGCCTTCGTGGATGCGGCCGCGGAAGCAGGCGTGGAACACGTGGTGTACACGTCGTTCTACGGTGCGGCACCGGACGCAACCTTCACCCTTGCCAGGGACCACTACGCCACCGAGGAGCGCATCAAGGCCTCCGGCATGGACTTCACGTTCCTTCGGGACAACTTCTACCTCGACTTCCTTCCGCTGCTGGCAGGTGGGGACGGCGTGATCCGCGGCCCTGCCGGGGACGGGATGCTCTCCGCGGTGGCCCGGGAGGACATTGCCCGCTGCGCCCACGCGGTACTGCGCGACCCCGCGGTCCACAAGGGGAAGACGTACAACCTGACCGGGCCCGAGGAACTGACCCTGGCCCAGGCCGCGGAGATCCTCTCCGCGGGGACAGGGCGGTCCATCTCGTACCAGCACGAGACCATCGAGGAAGCCTACGCATCACGCGCATCCTATGGCGCCCCGCAGTGGCAGCTGGATGCGTGGGTCAGCACCTACACGGCGGTCGCCGCGGGCGAGATGGGCGGGCTGTCCCCGGACATGCACGGGCTGACCGGCCAGGATCCCATCGGCCTGGCGGAGTTCCTGACCCGGCCCGTCCTGTAGGGCGGGCGTGTGATGTCGGGGGCCGCTGTTACGCTGGCTTCGTCATCAACCGGCCCGCCGTGGCGGGCATACATATTGGGGGACCATGAAAAACCTTTTCGACCTTTCATTTACCAGGTTCGTGTCGCCGTCGATCGCCAGGATCGTGTACATCCTGATCATGATCGGCCTGGCAGTAACGTACCTTTTCTTCGTCATCGCAGCCTTCGCCTCGCGGCAGCCGGTGATGGGGTTCCTGGTGCTACTGGTCATCGGGCCGCTGTTTGTCCTGATCTACCTGGCCCTGGCGCGGATCGGCCTGGAATCTCTGATCGCCGGGATCCGCACGGCTGAGAACACGGCCGAGCTGGTCCGGCTGCAGGGCGGGCCGTCCGCCGGCGGCCCGAGCTACGCCGGCGCGGCGCCGCAGTACCCGTATGGACAGGCACCGGGAAACCCGGGGTCCTCCCCGTCCGGCTACAACTATCCGCAGGGCTACGAACCGCCCACGGCCCCGCCGGCAGGCTGACAAGCGTCCCGGCGGACTGGCAACGGTTCCGGGAGGCTGCGAGGGTCCCGGCAGGCTGACAAGGGTCGCCAAAGGGCGGAGGCGTTGACGGGTCCGTGGCCACGGCGTAAACCTGTGGCAGGGCACCATCCCAATCCACGGCAATCCCAGTCCACGGAAGCGCAGTCCACAGACCAGAATCGCAGGGCCATGACCTACACCGAACAGCAGCCCCCCGCCCGCGGCCCCGTACCGGCTGCACCGGTAGCACAGGAAGCACCGCAAGCACCCTCAAGCCCCGCCGCCGGTGCCAATCCGGCGGCGGGGCCGGCGGCGGGCGGTATCACGGCTGAGGAACTCCAGCTCTCGGCCCGCAACCATTCCATGCCGCTGGAGGCGCTCCGCCGGGACGTGACGCCGCCGGGCCTCCACTATGTGCTGACCCACTTCGATATTCCGGACATTGACGCGGAGTCATGGCACGTGCGGATCGGCGGAGCAGTGGAGCGCGCTTTGGAATTGAGCATGGCCGCGCTCCGCAGGGACCCGGCCATCACCGTTCCCGTCACACTTGAGTGTGCCGGGAACGGCCGGTCCCTCCTGGAGCCACGGCCGCTGAGCCAGCCCTGGGTCATGGAGGGAGTGGGAACAGCCCACTGGACGGGGGTGCCGCTGGCTTACCTCCTGGGAAAGGCGGGCGTGCTGCCCAACGCGGCCGAGGTCGTCTTCACCGGACATGATGCGGGCGTGCAGGGCGGGGTGGCCCACCAGTACGCGCGGAGCCTGCCGATCCGTGAGGCGCTTCGTCCCGACGTCGTGCTTGCCTACAAAATGAACGGCGCGGAGCTGCCGCCCCAGCATGGATACCCGCTGCGGCTGGTGGTTCCGGGCTGGTACGGGATGGCAAGCGTCAAATGGCTTGAGTCGATCGAGGTGGTCACGGCGCCGTTCACCGGCTACCAGCAGCAGGTCGCCTACCGCTACCAGGATTCCGAGGACGACGCCGGCCGGCCGGTTTCCCGGATCCGCGTGCGTTCGCTGATGGTCCCGCCCGGAGTCCCGGACTTCTTCACCCGGCACCGGGTTCTGCGTCCCGGCCCGGTCCTGCTGCAGGGCAGGGCTTGGTCGGGTGAGGGTGCGGTCACGGGGGTGGAGGTGGGCATCGATGGAACGTGGTTGCCTGCCCAGCTGGACAAACCGGCCGGCGGCTTCGCGTGGCGGCGCTGGACGCTGCCCTGGGTTGCCGAACCCGGGGAGCACGTCATCAGCTGCCGTGCCACGGATATCACCGGCGCCACCCAGCCCCTGGAGCAGAACTGGAACTACCAGGGAATGGGCAACAATGTGGTGCAGCGCGTGAGCGTCACGGTGGAAGACAGCTAGTCACCACATGCTGGCCGGCGCACCGGGGCTATACTCGGTGCCAATCATGACCAGCCTTCCTTCCGCCCCAGCAAGTGTCCGCATCGATGCCTGGCTGTGGTCCATCCGCGCCTACAAAACCCGCTCGGCGGCAACGGCAGCGTGCCGGGCGGGGCATGTGCGCCTCAATGGCAGTCCGTCGAAGGCCTCGGCAACCCTGGTGACGGGTGATACCGTGACCGTCCGCATGCCGGGGTATGAGCGCATCCTCGAGGTGCGGCGGCTCATTGCCAAGCGTGTGGGCGCTGAGGCGGCATCCCACTGCTTCACCGACCATACGCCGCCGCGGCCCCTTGCCCCGGCGCTTGGGCTGCCACAGCGGGACCGGGGCACGGGCCGCCCCACGAAGAAGGACCGCCGCGAGATGGAGCGACTCCGCGGCCAGGCCTGAACGTCCAAGGCGTCAGTCGCACCCCAGGTCGTTGAGTACGACGGCGTGGGCCGGCTTCGTGTCCCGGCTCTCGTTCCACTGGTCTTGCCTGGAGCGTTTTCCACATAGGAACGTTTTCCACATAGGGATATTGGGTGGCTATTACTGTCACACCCTGCTGGAAGACTTGGGTTATGGAAGCGGTTTTGGAACTGGCGGAGACGGAAGTGGCGGCGTTGATTCCCGCCCCGTCTGCTGCTGACGCGCTTCAATCCACGCCTGCTGCGCCTTCCATTAGCGATGTCCTGGCACTGCTGCGTTCCGTTCCGCTTGCTGCTGATGGTCCGGGTTTGATCGACCAGATCCGCGGGCTGGAGGACCTGAAGTGCCTGGCGGGTGCCTGGCAGGCTGAGGCCGCTGTTGCTTTTGACCTGTGGCAGCGCAGGGAGCAAGCCTCTGCCGGGGTGCCGGCTGATGAGCAGGGTGCCGGGGTCGCAGCACAGGTCGCGCTGGCGCGTCGGGAGTCGCCGGCGAAGGGTTCCCGGCTGCTGGGCCTGGCCAAGGCCCTGACCGGGATGCCGCGCACGTTCGCCGCTTTCCGGGCCGGCCGGTTGAATGAGTGGCGGGCCACCCTGGTGGTGAAGGAAACGATCTGCCTGTCTGTTGAGGACCGTGCCGCGGTGGACGAGGAGCTCGCCGCCGACACCGGCACCCTCACCGGCACCTTCGACGGCGCCGGCGACAAAGCGATCATCGCCGCGGTCCGCGCCGCCGCGTATCGGCGGGACCCCGCCTCGGTTGCCAAGCGTGCGTCCCGGGCCGTGGGTGAGCGGTGCGTGAGCCTGCGCCCGGCACCGGACACCATGGCCTACCTGACCGCGCTGCTGCCCGTCGCCGAGGGCGTCGCCG
>NZ_JBTZSU010000043.1:0-31256 GCF_054890965.1 Arthrobacter sp. C152 | reverse complement strand
GTAAGCCCGGAACAACTTTCTCCCACCACGGCGCGACAGCGACCCTGAACCGCTATCCGGTGCTTTTCGTTGACGCGGTCGTGGTCAAGGTCCGTGACGGGCAGGTGCGCAACACCCCGTTCTATGTCGTCATGGGCGTGACCGCGAACGGGGAGCGGGAGATTCTGGGAATCTGGGCCGGCGACGGCGGGGAGGGTGCACGGTTCTGGCTGCAGGTCTTTTCCGAGCTGAAGAACCGGGGCGTGGAGGATGTGTTGATCGCCGTCTGCGATGGGCTCAAGGGCCTGCCGGAGGCGATCACGACCACGTGGGAGCGAACGGTCGTGCAGCAGTGCGTCGTGCACCTGATCCGCAACAGCTTCCGATACGCCGGACGCCAGCACCGCGACGGCATCGTCAAGGCGCTCAAGCCGGTCTACACGGCCCCGTCCGAGCAGGCGGCGAAGGACCGGTTCGCCGAGTTTACGGCCGAGTGGGGTCAGCGATACCCGGCCATCGTGCGTCTCTGGGAAGCCTCCTGGGCTGAGTTCGTGCCATTCCTGGAGTACGACGTGGAGATCCGGCGGGTGATCTGCACGACGAACGCGATCGAGTCGATCAACGCACGCTACCGAAGGGCGGTCAGGGCACGCGGGCACTTTCCAAACGAGACCGCTGCCCTGAAATGCCTGTACCTGGTCACCAGGGCTCTTGATCCCACCGGAGGCGGCAGGGCACGCTGGGTGATGAGGTGGAAGCCTGCGCTGAACGCGTTCGCGATTACCTTCGCCGGTCGGTTCGAAAGAACCATTCACTAATGAAAAACGGCCGGACCCCACACACCGTTTATCGGACAGTCCCGACAAAGATCTTGCAGCCGGCGTTGGCCGGAGAGGCGGCAGAACCTAACCGCAGCCAAAGTCACTAGGCCCACGAGGACGTCTTCGATGATCAGCTTCAGCAGGCTGTCCAACGACATGGGATCGCTCCCGTGGTACTACCAAGTTATGGTGGGAAAGCGGTTCGAGCCGTTGGCTGCCCAGATCTAGTGGCTGATTGTCAGGGATGGTCGAAAAGTAAGCCAATTTTCGGGCTCGGCCGCCCGGCGGTCAGGTATCCGTGGGGTCAGGCAGAATTTCCTGGCACTTAGAGTTGCAATCTGGTCGGCGCCGGCATTTGTTCCCACGGAGCATGTAGATGGGGTGGGCCGGGGTCCGCTTTCACGACATAGCCGGCGACGGCAGATATCGGCCCTCGTGCCGCCGTGGTCTTGTCCGGGGCGGTCGAAAAGTGAGCCACTGGTTGCGGCGAATTAGCTCACTTTGGACCATTGCTGTATCAGCGATGAAGCTAATCTGCTACGGGCATCGACGCGGTCACACCGGGCATATCTTTGGACCACGACTTCCTGCGAAGACCCAGCGGGATGGCTGTCCTGGGCTGAGCTTGTCGCCGCCACCCACCAGGCGGTCTACTAAGCCTTTCAGCTGCCCCACCCCTGCCCTTGACTTGCTGAAATGTTACGGAGTCTCAGTCACGGCCTGGCTTGCCACCCAAATCAGGCGGAAGTGGCCCGGGCTGCCTTCGCGGCCTCCTTCTCGGTATAACACCACAGCCAGCCGAGCAATAATCCTTGCACGCAGCAATTAGACAGCCCCCGGACCCCACATAAATCCACGGATTTGGAACCGGTCCAGGACCTACCCGGCAACCGGGACACGGATGCAATAGTCCAACACCACGCCGTGCTCCGCCGGAAAGAAGGGGCCGTGCAAAAGTAGCAAACCTACTTGAAAGCCGGTGCTCAAAGACCAGTCCAGGAACGCGTCCGGCTCTGCCCCCTGGCTCACTTCCGGACGTTCTCGAGTTCGGCTCGGCACGTAACCCAGTTGCTGCTTACCGGCAGCCGCGTTCCCTTCAAAACCAGTGCACGACCACAGATCAAACACCCAAGAGACATGCAAGAACCCCAGCAACCCTAAGCGCCCAAAGCATAGCTACCCCCCGACTTGCCCCTGTTGCTGGCAAGTAGGACACTCCCATACACACGTTTTGCCCTAAACCCGCATTAGCAGCCCTTCCGGAACGCTGTGGAGATTTCCCCGCCTGCCGCCAGTCCCAAAAAGGCCATGTCCCGACTCCAGCCATCAGCGGGAGCTCCTTGGGGTCGATGGTGAAAAAGCTCCCGCATTCCTAAATCTGAAGGCTCGGATCCCTGCTGTAACGAATGCTCTCAGACGCATTCATCGCAGCAGGGATCCGAGCTATGGCGCTGCACTCCCGCTGCGACCACCGCTTTTTCCACCTGCCCGATTTTTACGTCGGTGGCACCGACAAGTCGCCGACACTGAGGTGGTCACATTCGGCAAGAGCCGCTATGAGTGGTTGTGCTGGCGGCAGACACCGACTACAGCCAAAGTCTGTGCCCGGCCTGGTCCATCCTCCGGATCTTTGATGCAGCGTTGCGCCGTGTTCGGATGGAGCGCGCAAAGACGGCGGCAGCATCGCCGGTCCCTGCCTCGTGGAGGATTGCCCAGCAGGCGTTGGGACTCGGCAGCTCTCACTCTGCCCTCTCCCTATATCCGTGCCGTCACGCTACGTCACTGGACCAAAGGATTCGAGTTGGACGTGTAGTCCGGTTACCGAGGAACTGCCGGCTGCAGGGGGGTGCGGTAGGTTTCTTTCATGAGGGTAAGTGCGACTAGAGCAATTACGGCCTCCAATCCGAAAAAGATAACGTACGCCCAAGCGTTGTTGTTAAACGCGGCGGCCAAGCTCGAAGCAATCAGAGGTGAGAATCCTGCGCCCAACAGCGTTCCAATCTGTTTTGCAATTGAGAACCCAGAGAAGCGAACCGGCGTCGGATAGTTCTCGGAAATGAGTGCTCCTTCAACGCCGTACATCAGCGCTTGTGCCACCCCAATAGCTACTACCATTCCGCAACCCACAAGTAGAATATTCTGTGACGGCAGTAAGTACAGGAAATAGACCGTAACCGTTACCATGGCGAGCGGAATACCGATGTAGTAGTTGCGTTTTCGTCCTCCCGAGTCGGATAGGCGGCCACTGAGGGGAATAGTAATCAGCGAAACAACGCCCGCGACCATGGTGGCGACGGTAAGTCCGGTCACTGAGAGACCGTAGTTCCGAGGCCCTATCGACAGTGCAAAAGTCGCAACGAGGTGGTAGAGAGTGGAAGCAACCATTGCCAAGGCAATTCCGGCAAGAGTAGGCCGCCATGCAGTTCGGAAGACTTCGAGAGCAGGAACCTTTATGATCTGTTGTTTCTTCGCAAAAGCCGGCGATTCGGTGATACGGCGCCGGATGTAAGCACCGATTACAACTAGGATAACGCTGCCCAGAAATGGTAGGCGCCATCCCCAGGAAAGTAGGTCTTCCCGTGGCATCAGACTTAGCAATGCAACGGAACCAACTGAAAGTATTACCCCGACGCTGGCGGTTGCCATGACGATTGAGCCATACAGGCCGCGTCGGTTATCCGGAGCCGTTTCAAGGGTGAGGAGCGTGCCAGCCCCCGTTTCACCGCCGACGCCAATTCCTTGAATAAATCGAAGCGTCACCAGGAATACGGGTGCCCATACGCCTATGGTTTCGTAGGTGGGCAGCATACCAATACCTACTGTAGAGACACCCATCACGATCAGAGTCACCATGAATATCTTTTTTCGACCGACTTTATCCCCATAGTGGCCGAATACGATGCCTCCAAGTGGCCGCGCGCCGTATCCTACGGCTAACGTTGAGAACACAATAATGGTGCCGACCACAGGGTCGAATGTCGGGAAAAACAGCTCGTTGAACACAACGGGCGCCAGGAAGCCGTACAGGAGAAAGTCGTACCATTCTATCGTGGTGCCCAGCGCGCTCGATATTACTGTTCTTCGACGGTTTGCCTGAAGGGAAAATGATGTGCCTTGTCCGGAATTCGGTCCCGCTGAAGTAGATAAATTGTTGTGTGCCATGCCTGTTCCTGACCGTGTTAACTAGCGTTTACAAATGAGCTTGTATACGAAAAACCTTTGAATTAGTGGATCTAAACTCAGCGATATGTGTGTAGTGCGCGTCCGCGCATGACTTTCCCGGGAAGGGAATGTCCCACAATGGATTCGGATTGGAGGGCGACATCGATAAGGCGGTCAAGGTCGACCCCGGTGTCGATTCCCATTTCGTGGCACATGTGCACGAACTCCTCGGTGGCGATGTTCCCGGCGGCGCCGTGGTCCCCGCCGAACGGGCATCCGCCCAACCCCGCGACCGAGGCATCGAAGTCGCGTGCTCCCAGCTGCATCGCCGCGTAGGCGTTGGCGATACCCATGCCGCGGGTATCGTGCAGATGCATCCGAATGTCGTGTTCCGGCCAACGCTCCCGAACTTCACCGACGGTGCGGCGAATCTGTTCGGGGTTGGCCCACCCCATGGTGTCCGCCAAAAGCAAAGTGGGGATATGAACACCTGCGTCCGCTGCTACTGCAAGCGCACGCGTAAAGCGATCGATCACAGCACCCAGGTCGATGTCTCCGGCGTAATTGCAGCCGAAGGCCGCCGCGACCGACAGGTAGGCCACTGGTACGTTCGCATCGCGGGCGACAGCGAGAGAGTCCGGGAGGTCGGCAAGCACCTGCTCGGTGGAACGTCTCATGTTTTTGTGGGAAAACTCCTCGCTCGCCGAGACGACCACTGCGGCCTTGACGTCCAAAGTGCCGACCGCGAGTGCGCGTTCGAGACCCTGCTTGTTCAGGTAAACACAGGTATATTCGGTTCCCGGCTTCCGGGTGAACCCTGTTGCGACCTGCTCGGCGTCCGCCATTTGCGGCACCCACTTCGGTGAGACGAAAGAGGTAACTTCGATCTCCGGGAAGTTGCACTCGGACAGAAGGTTCACCAGACGTATCTTCTCCGCCGTCGAGATTGGTCCCTTCTCGATCTGCATACCCTCACGCGCGCCTACTTCACGCACCACGACGGACTTAGGCAGTGTCATTAGTCATCCTCCTTTGGGGACACGGCCGGGGACGTCGCTCCTACCAGCACGGGGCACTTTGCTTGATGGGTTTGCAGTCCAGGGACGTCGTTAGTCAAGTGATACACAGCACCAACACGCTCCGCCGGGTTCAAGGACCCCGTGGTGATGAATACATCGTCCATTGCAGTGCCGCCGAAACAAACGTTGGTCACGATTTCCTGGGGAATGTTAACGGTGCGCTGCAGACCTCCGTCAGGACCGAAAACAAGCACACGGGATGCGAACGCGTTTGCTACCCAGACACTTCCATCAGCCGCAACCGCTAGCCCATCAGGGATGCCCGCGTCTATCGTGGCGAACAGACGTGGTTCGCCGACACGGCCGCTGGCAACGTCGTAGTCATATACGAAGACAGCCTGCTGACCAGAATCTGCATAGTAGAGGCTGGTATCGTCTGGGGAGAACGCCAAACCGTTGGTGTGCCGAACCTTAGGTGACGGTATTAGACATCGGGCGGATCCGTCCAAGTCGATGAGCCAGAGACTCCCGTGGTCGGAGAGATGGTTTTCCTCGGTGGGCCGAGACCCTAACATACCGGCTAGCACGCGGCCCGCTGCATCGGCACACATATCGCTGAATCCGACCATTCCACTTACTTCAGGGGTGTTGTCTAACAGAACGACCGTCGACGATACATCGGTTCCCTTGTATGCGACATTGCGACCGGATACGACAAGACCGCCGGACTGATGACGCACTAACCCGCCGATTCCTCGTCGGTGTTGCACGATAGTGGCGGGGCCAGCTCCAGTCTCGTTGAGACCAAATACCCCGCCCCCCTCGGCGTCTGCGAATACCAAGCCGGAGGTGGGATCCCAGACCGGCCCCTCCAGTAAACGAAATCCTGCTGCTATCTTTTCGAGACGGGTCATAGCCGACCAACCTCGATGCCTTCCGACACGCGATCCCACAACTGCTTGACGTTGGATTGCGCATCCGTGCGAAGCGAATGCTTTTGAATTTTTCCGCTCTCAGTTCTCGGCAAGTCTTCGCGCGTATCGATAAATCGCGGCACCATGAAGTAAGACATTCGTCCCTCACACCACCTAATCAGATCAGCCGGCACAAAGTTGTGGCCTGGCGTAGTAGTAAGAGAAACGCCCACTTCTTCGTCTCCGTCAATCGCGACCGCATAGGCACAGACTTCCGCAATGCCCTCGTAGTCCATCAACACCTGCTCAACCTCGAACGCAGATATATTCTCACCGCGCCTGCGGATTGCGTCCTTCTTTCGATCCTTGAAGTACAGAAATCCGTCTGCATCGCGAATTCCTAAATCTCCGGTATGGAACCATTGATTCCGCAGACTAGCCGCTGTTTCGGTTGGCATCTTGTAGTAGCCCGAGGCACTATGCCATGGCGTCTTTGTGCGCAAGACAATCTCGCCCAGTTGTCCGTCAGGTACCTCGAAATCGTTATCATCAACAATTTGTACCTCGAAATGCGGTGACACCATTCCGCAAGATCCAAACTTACCAGGAGGATCATCGACCGTCGAAAAGTTTGAGACCCCGAAATCGGTTAATCCGAAACAGGACACTAGCTGGACATGCCAGCGTTCTTCCATTTGGCGACCGCGGTCTGGTATGGGTCCCGCCATAATTTGGCGAAGGGTGTTCTTGCGCTCATATTCGGATGGATCAAGATTCCAGAGAATGTCACCCATTGAACCTAAAAGGTTTGTCAAAGTGGCACCGTAGGTATATATGTCATGCCAAAACTTGGATGCCGAGAATTTGGGCTTTACAACGACCGTGGCTCCGACCAATAAGCACCCATAAGTGGCGGAATGCAAAGCATTCCCGTGAAACAAGGGCATAGATACGTACATGATGTCGTCGCTGCGATAGCTGTGTGCATCGGCGAACCCCCCGGCCCACGTAAGGGCGTACGCGTGTGTGTACATAACGGCCTTCGATGGGCCGGTCGTCCCTGACGTGTACATCAGGAAGGCTTGATCGTTGTACTTCACGGCAGTTTTGGGCGCAAGTGTATTGCTGGACCGCAGATCGGTGAACTTCAAGACAATGAGACCAGCAGGCAGGTCAGCGCCAGAGGGCGGCTCACCGACGATGATCAAGCGCTTCAAAGAGGAGGTACCGTGGATGATCGCCGCGATATGCGGAAGGAACTTTGCATCCGCGATCAGCGTGGTGGCATCAGCGTGATCAAGATTGTAGGCCAGCCCCTTGCCTCTCGCCGATGTGTTCAGCGGGACGGCTACGGCGCCTAGTTTCCCTAAGGCGAAAATCGAGAGCAAAATCTCTGGACCATTACCCAACATAACTGCTACGTGTTCGCCGAAATCAACTCCAGCTGAACCCAGGCCGTTGGCGAGTCTGTTGGTTTCCAGCTCTACCTCCTGATACGTGAAACTGACTGTTTCGAAGACCAGGCACGGTTTGTCACGGTGTCGTATGGCTTGGGTCGAGAGAACCTCTCCGATCGTCAAGTCTCGAAGGGCGAACTGCATCAGAACCTCACTTATATAGATTGCGCTCTCTGGATCCAGAACTTCCGAAAGCATGGATAAACTGTGACTCAGAAGACACTGACTGTCAAGAACCCGGGCATAGTGGGCCTACTGGCTAGCAGCCGCATGGAATGCCAGGGAGGGTGGAGCTGCGCTTATTGGCGTACTGGCCTTACCGGTGGCAGAACTGTGTAAGTCAGCCGTAGCACCCCTGGACAAGGTGACTTGTCCCCGAATTCCGCTACTTGGGAAGCCTCGGAGCTGTGCAAAAGATGCATTACGGTGGCTGACCTTTCGAGCGATGCTGCATAGCCGGCCGATGTTTAGCCTGGACATGCCCCCTGTCGACAGTGGGCACGACCCCGCTTCTCGAGCTGACCAGCAAAATGCGCGATCTTTCCGTGGCGCAAGCCGCCAAGACGTTGGTGACATCGCCAGTAGGGAAGACCTCTTAGATTGGTGGTTGCCATAACTGCCAACTGAATCTAAGAGGTCTTCGTGTGTCCCACCGTGGGGCTGCCTGACCGAGACTGGGTCCAACTAGATGAGAAGTCGCCCCTAACTCAAGGCGTCTATTCTGGTCGGTTCCGCTGCAGGGGTGCGATACCTTGCGCGTATTGTCCTGATGATGAACGGCACAATCGTGCCGAGAGCGATGACGACGATTAGGATGAGCGACAACGGCCTGCTAATGAACGTTGTCCAGTCGCCGTCTGATACGAGTAGGGATCGACGGAGATTCACCTCGAGCATGGGAAGCAGTACGGCTGCCAGGATTGCCGGCGTGAGCGGGAAATCGTTCTCCTGCATTACGTAGCCGAGCAAGCCTATGACGATAAGCAGCAACAGTGAATAGAAGCTGAATGTCAGGGCATACGCGCCTAACATCACGAATGCCAGTACTCCGCCGTAAAGCAGCGGCGGTGGCGCTTTCAGCATTGGCGTGAAGATGCGAACCATCGGCATGTTCAACGCCAGCAGCATGGCGTTACCTATCAGCATCGACGCGACGATCGTCCAAACGAGTGGACCATCGTTCACGAAAAGTTGAGGGCCCGGCTGCAACCCATACATCTGGTAGACGAAAAGAAGAAGCGCCGTTGTCGCCGATCCTGGTATCGCTAAAGCCAGCATGGGAACCATGGCACCGCCGACTGCAGCGTTGTTTGCAGTCTCAGGACCGGCGACCCCTTCAATTGCTCCCTTGCCAAAGAGTTTCTTCCGCTCGCCCCGGGCAACACTTCGCTCCAATGAGTAGGAGGCAAACGAGCCAAGTGTCGGTCCGAGGCCAGGTATCACGCCGGCCAAGAATCCAACTACGGATCCTCGGGCGTAAGGTCCCACTGATAGGCGAAGGTCTTCCTTATTCATCCAAGCCCGTTGGACATGCGTCGTAGACGAGGGCTTCCGGTCACCGACTGCGAGGTGACGAAGCGCCTCTGGCACGGCGAAAAGGGCCATGGCAACTAGAGCGATGTCGATGCCGTCGGAAAGCTCGATAGCCCCTCCGGTCCAACGTTCCACTCCGTTTTGCGGATCGAGCCCGACCACGCCGAATGACATTCCGATAAGCACGGAGATACCGGCCTTCAGCTTAGACCCACTCATCAAGGATGCCGTGAGTGCAAGTGCTCCGAGGAGCAAAACAGTGTATTCAGCGGCTCCGAACGTTGTCGCGAGGGTGACCAGAGCCGGAGACAGAAAGACTAGACCGATGACGGCTAATGTGCCGCCAATGAACGAACCAACGGCAGCGGTAGCCAGGGCAGGCCCAGCGTGTCCCTTTTTGGCCATCTGGTGCCCGTCGAGCGCTGTGACAGCTGATGCCACCTCGCCGGGTGTTCGTATGAGTATGGAAGTAATTGATCCGCCGTACATCGCGCCGTAGTAAACACCTGAAAGCAGTATCAGGCCGCTAGTGGGTTCGAGACCGAATGTAAGCGGAATCAAAAGTGCTATGGCCGTAATGGGGCCGAGTCCAGGGAGCACTCCTACGATTGTGCCGATGAGAACGCCAAGGAAAACGAACATCAGATTGGTCGGGGTGACCGCAGACCCGAGGCCAGCTAGGAGAGAACCGAACGCGTCCATTCAGCCCCCTACCGGTGATCCGAGCACACCTACAGGAAGCGGTACGCCGAGGAGTTGGGTGAAGCCCAGATAAACAATGGCTGAGAAGCCTAAGGCGAACAGCACATTCCGCTTCCATTTAGCCGGATCGATGACGGTAACTACGATCCCGAGAAAAACCGCCGTCGACAGCACGTAGCCGAGAGGGATAAAGGCGACAGCGTAGCCGACAAAGAGGAGGACCATGACAAGGAGTTTCTTGAGCGGGACGGGTGGTTCAGCTTCCTTCAAGAGCGCTTCTACATCGCTTGCGGCTTGTGAAAATGTTTGCGTGCCGGTGTGGGATGCTCGCGCCGCCCGAATACCGGTGAAGAGAAGCGCGGCACCGCCGGCCATAAGCAAGGTCGCTAGGGCAACAGGCACCGTCCCAGGACCAATTCCCGCTTTAGTCCCAAGAGTAGTGTCTATGCCGAGCGCGCTGACGAGTAGAAGTGAGCCCCCAACCAGCACACCGAGTCCACACAGCAAGTCGGAGCGCCCGCGGGATAAAGTGGGGGTCTTTTCAGCCGACATTGGTGTGGTCACCCCTTCTCAATTTTCGTGAAGGCATCGGTCACCTGCTGGTTCGTTTCCTTCAGAAAGGTATTGAGATCCTCACCGGTCCGGTAACTCGTTACCCACTGGTTCTTCTCCGCGGCATCACGCCATTCCTTTGTCTCGAGTGCTTCCTTAATCGCGTTCTGCCAGTACTTGACGGCGTAATCAGGCATGTTAGGGGGGCCGTAAATCCCCCGCCAGTTTGCGATCGTAACGTCATAACCCAGCTCAGTTGTGGTCGGAACATCGCTCAACTTTTCGTATCGCTCCTTGCCCACTACAGCCAGAGCTTTAAGGTCCCCAGATGTAATCAGGGGAAGCAATTCGCTGCTGCCAGCGATAGCGACGTCTATGTCTCCGGAAAGCAGAGCAGTGGATTGTTCCCCGCCGCCCTCGTAGGCCACAAAGTTGATTTTGGAAGCGTCACCGCCCGCAGCTTCAACCAGTAACGCGAAGGGCATCTGATCATCCGATGCAGCGCCAACGGGTACCGACCCTGGGTCGGAAACGACCGCATTGAGGACCGCCGGCAGATCACCGTAGCCCGAGTCCTTGTTCGTGACAACGGCAAAATTTTCCGTCATCAGCTGCGCGATCATAGTGACGTCGTCATAGTTGAACTCAGACTTGCCACGAGCATGATTCGTCATCATCACCAATGATGTGACGGAAAGGCGGTCGTCGGCTCCAGAATACTTATCGATCATTTGCGAAGCCCAGAGCCCGCCGTCAGCCCCAGGCCGGTTATCGATAGGGGTGGGGACATCTACAATCTTATTTTTCCCCAGGACTTCTGTAAGCGTTCGCAGCGTTAGATCGAACCCGCTGCCGGGAGCCCCGCCCACAGTCATATTGATTGGACGGTCGGGATATTTTTCTTCACTGCCCGTCGTCGAGGCGTTGCCGCCGCAGCCTGTGGCTGTGAGACCGACGATCAGGCATAGTGCTGCAAATGAAATCTTTTTCACTGAGACTCTTTCTATGATTGTGGCTAGTGGCATACTTATTGGTCGAGAGATCGGCCTTCTGCTGAGAGGTCCGGACTTGGGAGACGTCAGTTTGCACCTCTTGCAATCAGCTGCCAGACGGGGCGGGTTCGGGAAGCTCCAGGTTCCGCACACTGGACCGAGGATTCGAGCCCGCGACCTTCGCGCTGCGCATTGGACCGCATGCAATTCATCACAAGACCGACGCCGGAGTCGATCCCCGGCAGCTCGGTGGACTAGTTCCCCTTTGCGACCTTTGCGATACTCCCCAGTAGTGCCCGGAGCGTAGGGCCGTCAACACCGCGCCCCCGGATTCGGAGGCAGTCGGAGCATCAGCGATATGTGTGTAGTGCGCGTCCGCGCATGACTTTCCCGGGAAGGGAATGTCCCACAATGGATTCGGATTGGAGGGCGACATCGATAAGGCGGTCAAGGTCGACCCCGGTGTCGATTCCCATTTCGTGGCACATGTGCACGAACTCCTCGGTGGCGATGTTCCCGGCGGCGCCGTGGTCCCCGCCGAACGGGCATCCGCCCAACCCCGCGACCGAGGCATCGAAGTCGCGTGCTCCCAGCTGCATCGCCGCGTAGGCGTTGGCGATACCCATGCCGCGGGTATCGTGCAGATGCATCCGAATGTCGTGTTCCGGCCAACGCTCCCGAACTTCACCGACGGTGCGGCGAATCTGTTCGGGGTTGGCCCACCCCATGGTGTCCGCCAAAAGCAAAGTGGGGATATGAACACCTGCGTCCGCTGCTACTGCAAGCGCACGCGTAAAGCGATCGATCACAGCACCCAGGTCGATGTCTCCGGCGTAATTGCAGCCGAAGGCCGCCGCGACCGACAGGTAGGCCACTGGTACGTTCGCATCGCGGGCGACAGCGAGAGAGTCCGGGAGGTCGGCAAGCACCTGCTCGGTGGAACGTCTCATGTTTTTGTGGGAAAACTCCTCGCTCGCCGAGACGACCACTGCGGCCTTGACGTCCAAAGTGCCGACCGCGAGTGCGCGTTCGAGACCCTGCTTGTTCAGGTAAACACAGGTATATTCGGTTCCCGGCTTCCGGGTGAACCCTGTTGCGACCTGCTCGGCGTCCGCCATTTGCGGCACCCACTTCGGTGAGACGAAAGAGGTAACTTCGATCTCCGGGAAGTTGCACTCGGACAGAAGGTTCACCAGACGTATCTTCTCCGCCGTCGAGATTGGTCCCTTCTCGATCTGCATACCCTCACGCGCGCCTACTTCACGCACCACGACGGACTTAGGCAGTGTCATTAGTCATCCTCCCGCGGAAACACCTGTCGAGGCGCGGCCTCCGCCGTTATAGGGTATTTTGCTTGGTGGGCAAGGGGTTCCGGATCATCGTTGGTCGTCCTGGAGACGTTGCCGACGCGTTCGGCATCCGGGGCTCTCCCAAGGTCGCGAAAGCGTAGTGCAATGAGAAGTCCCGCAAGCAGCATGGCGACGGCGACGATAATCAGACCGCCCTTGTATCCTCCCGTGGCGTCACTGAGCGCACCAAACGAGTATGGCCCAAGAAAGCTGCCAAAATTGGCAATGGTATTGATCAGGGCTATTACGCCGGCCGCGGCGGCGCCTGTATAGAGACGCGACGGAAGAACCCAAAACGTAGTAAGGGATCCAAGAACCCCGACCATGGCCACCGTTAGCGCTGCAAGAGCGATATACGGGTTGTCCAAACCAAACATGGCAAGGAAAAAGAACCCTATTGAACCGATAGTCGCGGCCGCAACGAAGTGTTTGGTTACTTCCCTTTTCTTGTCCGACCTGGAGGCGAAAAAGAGCATACCCGCGCCGCCGATAGCCCACGGAATTGCAGAGAGGAGACCCACCTGCACGCTGCTAAGACCGAGAGACTCCCGGGCATTAATATCTTTGAGCAGGGTTGGCAGAAAGAACGTCACGACAAACATGGAGTAGAGAACCAGGAATGGCGCGACTGCGAGTAGCCACACTTGCCCGTTAAGCAGGGCCTTGCGAATGCTGTGATTACCCGCTTTTTCCGGGGTCTCAGTGGCCAACGCCTCGGTGAGCGCCTGGCTTTCCTCGGCTGTCAGCCAACGCGCATCCGCAGGCCGATCTGTCAGGTAGAACCAGCACATGACGCCGAGCACCACTGCCAACAAACCCGTGATCAGAAGGATCACACGCCAACCGTCAAGCCCGAAGAACCCGTCCATATGGACACCAATCAGGGTCATAGACGGAACGCCGAAGGCGGCCGCGACAGGAATACCCAGCAAGAAGAAGGCTGTCGCCCGTGAGCGCATCTCGCGCGTGAACCAGTATGTCAGGTAGACCACGATTCCGGGTGCAAATCCAGCTTCAGCTACCCCCAGCAGTATGCGAAGACCGTATAGCCATTCTGCATTTGGAACAAAAGTCAGGGCCGTCGCCACGATTCCCCATGTGACGACGATACGCGCAAGCCATCGCCGCGCCCCGAACCGGTGCAGGGCGAGATTACTGGGAACTTCAAGTGTCATGTAGCCGATAAAAAAGAGGCCGGACGCAAGGCCGAACTGCGCGGCAGTCAACCCAAGCTCGTCGTTCATACCATTGGGTCCGGCTACCGAGATATTAATGCGGTCGAGTTGGTTTACCACGAAGAGCAATGCCACGAATGGCATCAACCGGCGAAATGCCTTTTTTTGAGCTCTGTCGAGCACAGTTTGCTTCATTACAAGCTGCCTTTCCATGTGCACCAACGATTTTTAGCGAGGTGGCTGAAAGTTTGAATTGGTTTTGAAGTCTCAGGGGGTCCCGTGACGGCCGCGCTGCCGCAACTATTTGATCAGTTGGCATATGTTCTGTCTCGCTCAATGATGGCGGTTGACAGTAATGCGAGATTTATCCGTCCAGGGAACTGGTCGGATTACGGCACCCTAGGCACTACCAGTACTTTTAGGCAAAGGTGGCGTACGTTCATCGGAATTGTGTCTCTAGAATTGCAGAGTGGAAGCCGCTTCGGCATGGCGACCGTTAGCGCGGAGTTGTGAGTTTGTTAGGCAAGCAGCGCCTCCTATGGATCAGCTCTAACAGCTTCGCGGATGACTCCCGTGGGCTATCTATTTGAGGTGGCTGTCGACAGGTAGGACTGGGCTTTTCCTGGGTCCTCGTCAGCGTTCGCTAAGGCCTGCTGAAGCGCTTTCTGGGCGCCGGACAAGATCGTGTGTCTGTTTGTATCATTGGCGTTGTTGGTGAATCGCTTTGCGCGCCTTAGAGAGTCCACATTTCCACCCATCCATCCGGTGAAAATATCTGCGATGCCTTCTTCCGCTTCCTGGATCGAGGCGCACAGGACGACGTTGTTGGCAAAGCTACTGATTTCCCTGCCGGAGAAACGCTTGCCTTGCCACATCATTCGAGCTCCGGTCGCGGCATGCCCCGACGCGTCCAGAACCGCTATTGCATACACGGGAACAAGTCCGTGCAGCAGTTCAGGCAGCGCGAACCAGGCCCGTTCCGTTGAAAACACAAGATCTGAACTAAGAGCGAGAGCACATCCGAACGCTTGAGCCGCGCCGTCGACCAGCGCTACTGCTGGAATGCTGCGTGACAACCACTGCTTGGTGAAGTCGTGAATCGCAGCGCTATAATCAGGGTCACGCCTACCGCGATCATCAGCTATGTCGCCGCCCATACAAAAAGTTTCGCGACTACTGCGAATGAGGAGCGCGCCGATGGAGGCATCGTTCTCCGCACCTCTTATTACCTCGGCTAGCTCACGATACATCGAAGCAGACAGAGCATTCCCGCGTTCGACCCGATCCAAAACTACCTCTAGAATCCGACCGTCTGCCTGCCTAGTGATCATCAGTCCGTCGGGCATGTCATGCTCCCTTCCCGAACCGAGCGGGTTGATCGCTTTCAATTGACATCAGACGATTCCCTTAAGTTCGAGGTCGGCGATCTGCTCGGCGGTGTAGCCCAGCTCAGTGAGGACCGTTGTGGTGTGTTCGCCCATGAGAGGGCCCGCGCTCCGGATGGAGCCAGGGTTCTCGCTGAACTTGGGCACTACTCCAGGCAATGTGACTGAGCCGAGTGTGGGATGACTGACTTCTACGAGCATGTCGCGGGCTGCATAGTGCTCATCCTTGAAGATGTCGGCGACGTCGTAGACAAGGGAGTGCGGGACCGAGAAGTCGTCCAGCCGCTTTTGCAGTTCTTCGCGGGTGTAAGTGCCGGTCCAAGCGCTGACCAGCTCGTTCATCTCGGTCCTCCGCGCTAGTCGTTCCCGATTGGTCGAGTAGCGCGGGTCGGTGAGCATGTCAGGCCGGTCCATCGCTTCGGCGAGTCGGGCGAAGGTGCGCTCTGTGCTGGTGGTGATGACGACCCAGTGTCCGTCCTTTGCCTGATAAATTCCTGCAGGGCAAGAGGCCGCTAGCTCGTTGCCGGTGCGTTCTCGGACTGTGCCGAGCACGTCGTACTCGGCAACAACTACCTCAAGCATCCGGAAGATTGATTCGTACAGCGCGGCGTCGACTTCCTCGGCCGGCCCGCCCGACACCTTCAGTTGATATACGGCCGCCAGGGCACCTAGCGCGCCGAACATGCCGGTTAGGTAGTCCACCAGAGACACTGACGGCAATACCGGAGGACGGTCGGGGTACCCGTTGATATGAGCGTAACCACTGAATGCGGTCGCAGGGGTTCCGAAGCCTGCCTTACTCCCGAAGGGACCAGTCTGGCCGTAGCCCGAAATGCGGACCACGATCAGGTTGGGATTCGCCGCCCGCAGCCGGTCAATGCTAAGGCCCCACTTGTCCAAAGTGCCGGGCCGGAAGTTCTCGATGAGAATGTCCTGCTCGGCGAGAAGGCGGATGAGAACTTCTTGACCCTCCGACGATTTCAGGTCGAGAGTCATGCTTTGCTTGTTTCGAGCCGCTGCAGCCCAAGTAAGCGATGTGTCGCCCTGGAACGGACCGAGGGCGCGCAACGGATCGCCTACCCCTGGCATCTCGACCTTCAGCACAGTTGCTCCCATGTCGCCGAGCAATGCGGCGGCGAAAGGGCCGGCGAATACGGTGGCAATGTCCAGGACACGCATGCCGCTAAGTGGACCACTCATACAAATAGCTCCTAGTAAGGGTTGGTTACGCGACTGGAATCTGCGATGTCGGCGGCGACTTGCAGATCCGTTCAAGCGCGTAATTTCAGACCATTAGCGAGTCTGTTGGTCCCAGATCGACCTCGTGTTATCTAAAACCGGCTGTTTCGAGGACCAAGCACCTTTTGTCACGGTGTCGTGTGGGCTTGGGACGAGAGAACCTCTCCGGTCGTCAGTTCCGAAGGGCGAACTGCATCAGAGCTTCGCTTACGTTGTTACCTGCTCTCTGGATCCAGAAGGCCCGACAGCATGGATAAACTGTGACCTAGAAGACACTAGCTGTCAAGAAGACCGCGCGATGACGCCTATATCGCGTCTTTTTGGAGCAAACTTCTAGGCTCTGTCAGCCGTGGGCGTTGCGCACTGGTCTTACCGGTAGCTGTTCGAGTGCGTTGTCGCAGCGCTGAAAACGGGGGTTTGTCCGGACTTAACGAACTGTGGAGCGAACCCCCGACCTTGTACAGGGGTGCTCAGGGCGCCGGACAATTCCGAGATGGTGCGTAGCCGCAGAGCTCACAGGGGAGGCGCTGGGTGCTCCAACACTGACCCGGGTGGCGCCGACGGGCTACGACCCGCGTTACTGCTGAGCAGCCACTTCAGGGCTGGGATCCCCCGGAAGCACCGCCGTGATCATCCGCGCTGAAGCTACGATTCCTGGCGTCATCGTGGGCGCACCTGGCCCTACCCGCAGTTGGGCTAAGGCGGCGGCCCGCCGGCCCGGCAAATAAGCGACATTGATGCATTTGGTCTGGGCCGCGGCGACCCGGAGCGCGCAAATCATCGCCAGCTGGTCCACCAGCAGCAGGGACCGGTTCTGGCAGCGAGGGAGGCGGCGATGCTGAGCAGCTGCGCGGCGTCCTGGGAAAATACCCTATCCAGCAGCGTCTTGCCGTTGCGATCCAACGCAACGGCGTGTTCTTTGATCAGGCCGCCTCCAGACACTCCGTTGTGATGACAGTGCTTGGCCTGCCCTTCGGCGGCAAGTTCGGCATTCACGTTACGACCGAACCGGCCGGGTGAAAGCTTCGGCCGGTAGTGTCCTCACCCGCGATCCTCGGGCGCCTATCATGCGCCGGTGAAAACACCCCGCGTAACCCGTAAACGGTGGGCCGGGACCAGCTGGCAGGGTAATTACTGGCGGCGGGCTCTCTTTGGGCTGCGGGTCCAACAACCTCGGCCCCGCTTGAGGGCCTTTGGTCCGAATCGTTCAGCGAGGGGAAAGGCAGCGGGTGCCTGGCCAGACCACGCCGATGGGTGATCAGAAGATGGCCGGCCCCCTGCAGAGATGGCTCGTCGCAGGAATGCCGTGAAGCAATGCCCTGCCCCGGCCGCTACCGCACGCACCGCGATCAGAGTATTTGCTCATTTTCGGGGAAGGAACCGTAGCCTCGATGACCAATGTCACACGCTCCACTCGTAGACATTCACGCCAGCACACAAACTTAGACGCTTCCGCTCGAAGAGGCCCAACTGTCTCTTCCAGGTTCCGAAGTTTGGCAATGTCGGAGTGCGCGAGTTACCCAATTCTGAGCAAGTTCGGCGGCGCCTGTCCGGGCGTTCGCGTTGAGTCATTTCAGCAGCTCCTAGTCGAGGCCGTCGGTGCTAGGCGTTTAGTCCAGCTCCGCATGCGTCTTCGAGTTCGTTATGAACAGATCGCTCAGTTGCAAGGGAACAAGTTGACCACAACAGGCCACCTCTTCAGAGTTAGGTCAGCGATTCATTCAACGACAATCCGTCGGAAAACATTTTTAGGAGGGCGCCATGTTTGTGGCTTCGACTACCGGCCCCAGCACAGAACAGGGCGGCGTCTTAGATCTGACCGTGGCCTGGGTCGTGTCTGGCTGCACAGCGGCAACGGTACGGCTTCGCCCAGTCACGCGGCCTTTTGCCGCTGCGGGTTGTGCCGCACGAGCCCAAATGCTCCGGGCAGTCCAGCCCAAAGGAAAGGGAAGCAGTTCATGACGGACGAGCCGATCAGTCTGATAAGCCAGGACGGATCTATCCAAACGAATGAGGTGTTGAAGCTCGACGTCGGGACGGTCGATGGCCCTGGCCTGTATCGGGACATGGTGCTGGCGCGGAGGGTGGACACCGAAGCGATTGCTCTGCAGCGGCAGGGGGAGCTGGGCCTTTGGCCGTCCCTGTTGGGTCAGGAGGCCGCGCAGGTCGGGGCTGCCCGCGCACTACAACCAGGTGACATTGTTTTCCCCACTTACCGCGAGCATGCCGTGGCGTGGTGCCGTGGGGTGGATCCTGTGAATCTCCTGGGACTCTTCCGTGGCACGACCCTGGGGGGATGGGACCCAACAGCCAATAGTTTCAATCTCTACACGCTGGTTATCGGTGCACAGACGCTGCATGCGGTTGGTTACGCCATGGGTATTGTCCGGGACGGCGACGTTGGTACCGGAGATCCGAACCGCGACCGGGCGGTGATGGTGTTCCTCGGTGACGGGGCGCTAAGCGAGGGCGAGACGAACGAAGCTTTCGTCTGGGCGGCAGCGCAGAACTTGCCGGTTGTATTCTTCTGCCAGAACAATCAATGGGCAATTTCCGCCCCGTACTCGGTCCAAAGCAGGGTTTCCGTCGCGCAGCGCGCACAAGGTTTCGGCTTCCAGGGTGTCCGCGTGGACGGCAACGACGTCTTTGCCTGTCTGGCTGCAGCCAGGCAGGCTCTCGACAACGCGCGCAGCGGAAATGGTCCCACACTGATCGAGGCCCTCACCTACCGCCGCAACCCGCACACCACGTCGGACGATGACGGTCGATACCGCTCCGGCGCCGAAAACGACGAGTGGGCAGCCCTGGATCCGATTGATCGGTTCCGCCGCTATCTGGACTCCACTGGACAGATCGACGATGCCCTTCTGGACCAGATTGCCGACGAGGAAAGTCGTCTGGCAGAGCGGCTGCGGACCGGTTGCCGTAACCTGCCAAGCCCAGGTCCTGAGTCGCCCTTCCGGAATACCTACGTTGATCTGCCCGTAGAACTCGAACAGCAGATGGCAGAACACATCGAATTCGTGGAGGCAGGAGAATGAACCAGACGATAAGCAAGATGCCAATCGCGCATGCACTTAACCTCGGTTTGCGCCATGCAATGGAATCCGACGACAAAGTGATGCTCCTCGGTGAAGACATAGGGCAACTTGGCGGAGTCTTCCGGGTGACCGACGGCCTCCAGAAAACCTTTGGACCGCAGCGCGTGGTCGATTCACCGCTGGGGGAAGCCGGGATCGTCGGCGGCGCCATCGGACTCGCGATGGCAGGATACCGGCCGGTTTGCGAGATCCAGTTCGACGGGTTCGTCTTTCCCGCCATGAACCAGATCATTACCCAGCTGGCAAAATACCGGCACCGGTCAGAGGGGACAATCACTGTCCCCGTGGTGATCAGGATCCCGGTTGGCGGGGGCATCGGCGCCATTGAACATCATTCGGAATCGCCTGAGGCATACTTCGCCCACACAGCCGGGCTCAAGGTGGTCTGCCCGTCCTCACCGCAACAGGCCTACGATATGATCGGCCTCGCTGTCCGCAGCCAAGATCCTGTCATTTTCCTTGAACCAAAACGCCACTACTGGCTGAAAGGCGACGTGGATCCGAACAGGATGCCGCAGGCACTTGAGAAAGCCGAAATTGTCCGGGCGGGGAACGACTTAACGATCGTTACCTACGGAGCGCTGGTGCCCGTCGCCCTTAAAGTCGCAGAAATATGCGATCAAGAGGGTCGTAGCATTGAGGTTATCGACCTCCGGTCCCTGTCTCCGATCGATGACGCCACAATAATCAGGTCAGTAGAGCGTACCGGGCGGCTCCTTGTTGCCCACGAGGCATCGCGGACCGCAGGACTCGGAGCCGAAATTGCCTCCCGAATTCAGGAAACGGTCTTCCACTCGCTGTTGGCCCCAGTCGTCCGCGTCACCGGGTACGACACCCCTTATCCCCCCAGCCGTCTTGAGGAGGACTGGCTTCCGGGCCTGGACCGCATCCTCGATGGAGTCGACCGAAGTTTCGCCTACTAAGGACCTGAACCCAGCCACGGGGTCAAAAAGGTCTTCACCGCCCGATGTGTCACCAGGAGAGGGAGCGTGGTGGCCTGGTGTCCCTGAGACGCAGCTGCAGCAGGCATTGGGCAATCGCGGGGTTACTGGCGTCCACGGACTCGCCCTTCAAACGGATGAGTTCAGGTGAAAAGGTGGATTCTGATGTCCTCAGCAGAAGCGCCGGCTCCGGTGGAGTTCATCGCGGGCTTCGTTGGCAACGAGGGGCTCGGCTGCCATCCCGCAGCCCGGGGCTCATGATAAGCGACGGACTGCCCGCACAGGGTTGCGAGGTAGGGAGACTCACGTAACACGACTGGACGACGCCCCGCACCATGAAAGTTACGGAGGAAGACGCCAATCCCTCATGCTGAGCCCAAGGCCAACATTATGTAGGCAACTGGGCCAAACAGTGATCCTCAACTGGAGCGCGCCTCCGCAGGGATTTCATGGGCTTACTGGTTGTGTCGCAAACAGCCGTTGCATAGAAGGACTATTGACGTGCTAGGTGTGCTTTTTAGTGGGCTGCTGCCGTGCAGGTGTCGATTTAAGCTTGGACGGTAGCGCCGAAGTGTGCCACCAACTCGTCAAAATTCCAGCCCTCAAAGAAATTCGGCGTGCGGACTGTTTCGCAGATCCGTTCAAGGCTGCCACGGTGGACGCAAAACGGCGGCCTGGTGTGTCCCCAATCAACTGAGCGATGGAAGAGAGATAGCGTCCGCGGACATTTAACCGGGCAGCCGCAGGGTTGGGGGGAACCAAGTACGGCCCTCGGCATGCCGGCCCCTGGTTCCTGCATTCCTCGTTCCCGGTCATCACTGCACAAGGGTTCGGCCGAGTGTGGCCGGTGGGACGCCCAGCTCGGTAAGCTGCGGCCCGTGGGGCCGGGCGGCAGTGAAAAGCTTTTCCGTGGAATGGAGCAGTTTCATGACCAGGGACGGGGAAACGCCAGCGTCCGCCGAGATGTCACCTACCGTGATAATGCGGTAGCCGTGTGCCCTTAAAAGCCGCACGGCGGAGCTGACCGTTAAATCGTGGCTGGGCTGTTCACCCTTCCACCTCTTTGCCGGAACACCTCTGCACAGCCGGAACGTCAAAATCTACGCGCATGGAGCGGGTATCCACGCTGATCTTCTGCGCCATGGCTACGCGAGTCCCGGAACTATGCATGGTTACTACGTAGCGGCCGGCGAGTGGGAGCGGGAAGGCATACCCGCCGTCGTCGTCCGTTCGGGTGGTGCCCAGATGCCCACCGCCGGCTTCGAGGAGTGTTATCACCGCGTCGGCTACTGTCCCACTGTTGTCGTTGACCGTCCCGGTAATCTCTAGCCGGTCCTGGAGCATGAAGTCTTGCTGAAGGGTGCGTCCGTCGACCTCAAAGACCGCGGCCATGGGCGACCAGCCAGCGGCGTTGGCTACCATCAGGTACTCGCCGGCGTGGGGGAGGGCGACTGAGTAGTTGCCTTCAGCGTCCACGCGGCTCCAGTCGACTTGTTCTCCGCTGGTTTTCAGGACGGTGACGACGGCGGGTGTGAGGGGTTGGTGGTCCGGCGCCAGGACGCGTCCTTGCAGTACGAGTTCAACAGCGCCGACGTCGGACAAGGGCGCACGGGGGATAAGGACCGCGAACAGCGCCGATGCTGCCGCCGCCAGCGCTGCTATCCAGAAGATGTCCTTGAATGCTTCGAAGGACGGCAGTCGAGTGCCGTCGACCGTCATGGTGACCGAGGTGAAGACGGCGGCAATTGCCGCGCTTGATGTCGAAGTGCCTATGGCACGGACCAGGCTGTTTAGACCATTCGCGGACGCGGTCTCGGTGATGGGTACGGCACCCATGATGAGGGTGGGCATGGCCGCGTAAGCGATAGCTGTGCCGATGCCCACGACAGTGGAACCGACGATCACCCAGGGTATGGAGTCGTAGAAGAACACGCGGCCCACGTAGCCCACGACCATCACAGAGGCGCCAGCCATGAGGGCAATCTTGCCGCCGAAGATCCGGATAATACGACCGGACAGTGGTGCGAATACCACCATGGCCAACCCGGAGGGGATCATGCACAGGCCAGCCGCAATTACGCTGAGTTCGAAACCATAGCCTGTGGCAGGGGGTAGTTGGAGTTGCTGGGTAGTGAGTAGCATGTTGGCAAACATCGCGAAGCCGATGAGCAGCGAGGCGAGGTTGGTGAACAGAACAGGCCGGAAGGCGGATGTTCGAAGGTCAACCATCGGCTGGCTGACTTTTAGTTCGTACGGCACCCAGACTGCCAGCAGTATGGCGGCTGCAAGGAACAGCAATAGGACTTGCTCAGACCCCCAGCCCCAGGAACCGCCCTTTGAGATAGCCAACAACATCGCGGTCAGCGCAGCGGACAGCACCAACGCTCCTGTGTAGTCGAAGGTCCCGGACGTGCGGACCTTCGATTCAGGGATTACCAGCACCACGGCAAGGAGCAGCAGGAAACCTGCTGCAGCCGAGACCCAGAAAATCCAGGCCCACCCCAAGCTCTCGTACAGTATCCCCGCTAAGGGAAGGCCCATGGCGCTGCCAATGCCCAAGGTGGCGCTCATCAGAGCCACGGATGAGCCCATCTTCTCCTTGGGCAGTTCATCCCGCATGATGCTGATTCCCACCGGGATCAGGGCCGTGGCGAAGCCCTGAAGTGCCCGCCCAATGACCAGCCATAAGAAGGAGCCGCCCACCGCTGCCAGCACCGACCCCGCGACCATAGTGGCTAGGCACACCACCATCATCTTGCGCTTGCCGTACATATCCGCGCTGCGGGAAACAATCGGTGTTGCCACGGCACTGGTGAGCAACGTGGCGGTCACCAGCCAGGAGGCGTCGTCGGATGTCACCTTCAGGATGCCAGGGAAATCGGGAAGGAGCGGAACTACCAGCGTCTGCATGAGGGCGACAACTGTGCCGCTGAGTGCCAGGACTGCGGTGACTGCGGCAGGGGACTGCCGTCGCTGTGGCCTTGGCGACGGAGACTGGGGCATAAGGTCCTCCTGAAATCCGGGGGGGAGGGGACGGCAAGCGTATAAGTGCTTGTTTGCAACGCGTAAGCACCAGCCACCCCCACTCGCACTCTTAGCAAGGGTTTCGCCTGTGCGCGCAGCTGGGATAGTCCTACCGCGCACGGTGCGATTAGATTGCGGAGATGATAAGGGCGTGTGGCGGGCGCAGGAGCCCGGGCGTAAGACCCTCCGCGGGGTCGTTGCCAATCTGGATCATCTTGTTGTTCTCGTCGACGTGGACTACCCGGGGCTCATAGGCGTTGGCTTCCCCGGTGGTCATTTCGGCGTAGGTGATCAGGATGACGATGTCGTTTTCCTGTACCAAATGGGCGGCCGGGCCATTGATGCCGATCACGCCCGAGCCTCGTTCGCCGGCAATAGTGTAAGTCTCCAGTCGGGCGCCATTGGTTACGTCCACGATGGCCACAAGCTCACCAGGAAGGATGTCAGCAGCATCGAGGAGGTCAAGGTCAACGGTAACTGAGCCTACATAGTGCAGGTCAGCGTGCGTGACTGTTGCCCGGTGAATTTTGGACTTGAACATTGTTCTATTCATAGGAAACTCCAGCATTTGGGTCGTAGAGCCGCTCGGCGGCGGTATTCGGCAGGACGCATCCCGTTGCGGACCTACCGAACTCCTACTGATCGCTCTCGGGCCCCCCCGGGGGCATGAAATGTGTGAAAACCTGATTTCCGTCGAAACGGAAAATCATCTGCCGCGACGAGGCTCCGTCCGCTGAAATCCAAAGAAGTGTCTCATCTGGCATGACGACCTCCACGGTTCCTTTGCGTACCAGCTTCCCGTTATTCCAGATTTCTACACGCTGCCCGACTGTACGTTGCCAATTTGATTGCAGGTGAAGGTCCATCGTTTACTCCTGAATATACGCGGCTCAGATTGGGGCAGGTGTACTGGGTCGTTTGGCGAGCCTGCGATGAGGTGTCATGCGTTGCGATAGTTGATGATCCCGGTGACCATCGACACCCCACCGCAGAAATTGTGGCTGCAGGGATTGCAGGTAAACGAAACCCTGTCGGGCCCGTGGTAGGCGCTGAGAGGTGGCTAAAGAGCCGCTTATGGCGGCGCCACCCGTATTAGTCAGGGCGATTCTTGTGCCAACCGGCAGGTATGAGCAGCAAGGATCAGGTCGCCGGTAGGGTGCTGCCCAAAGCTTCCAGCACAGCAGAGCCGATCTCGGCGTCCTGGTCAGGCGTCCCGCCCGCGATACCAAGGCCACCTACGTGCTTTCCCGTGAACACCAAGGGGAATCCCCCACGAATGTTGGTCAGGAGGTTATCGGTGCCCATCGGAAGGGCAAGGGCGAAGTCTCCCTGCATCCAGCCGCTGGGCCTCCGCGAGGAAGCCGCCGTATTGGCTTTCCTTCGGCTGGTCTCCACGCTGTGAGGCATAGAACCGTCCGCCCGGCCGAAAGCAACAAGGCCCATCATCGGGTCGACAACAGTGGCTGCTACCAGGACACCTCGCTTTTCCCCCTCTTCAAGGGCCAATACAACAGCCCTGGCGGCCGCCGTGTAGCTTACCGACAGTGATTCAACATAGTTCTGCATGAGGTTCCTTGAGGTCTATGACTTAGCCGCGTGGAGGGCTACTGAGCGGGTGACGCGCTTTTGCTCACGTCGTCGTTTGTGCAGGAGGGGTTCGGTGTAGCCGTTTGGCTGTTGAGCCCCTTGGAACACCAGGTCAGCAGCGCACCGGAACGCGATGCTGTCCTCGAAGTTGGAAGACATCGGGCGGTACGAGGGGTCCTTCGAGTTCTGTGCGTCCACAACCCCGGCCATCCGCATCATGCTTTCATGCACGTCCTGCTCGCTCACTACTCCATGACGGAGCCAATTGGCGATGTGTTGACTTGATATGCGCAGGGTGGCCCGGTCCTCCATGAGTGCAACGTCATGAATGTCCGGCACCTTTGAGCATCCCACTCCTTGGTCGACCCAGCGGACGACATATCCGAGCAGCGACTGCATGTTGTTATCTAGTTCTTCCTGGCGCTCGGCTGCCGACCATGACGGATTAGCCGCGATGGGGAGGGTAAGGAGTCCCTCAAGAGTGCCGCGGCGGCCCTGAGTGGCGATGTCCTGCTGCCGGGCAGGAACATCTACGCGGTGGTAATGGATGGCGTGAAGAGTCGCGGCCGTGGGCGAGGGGACCCAAGCAGTGGCGGCGCCGGCCAAGGGGTGAGCAATCTTTTGCTCAAGCATTGCAGCCATGAGGTCCGGCATCGCCCACATGCCTTTGCCGATCTGGCCGTGGCCGGGCAGCCCCACTTCGATGCCGACATCGACGTTTTGATCCTCGTAGGCGGAGATCCATGCTTGACTGCGCATGTCAGCCTTACGGACGAAAGGCCCGGCCTCCATGGACGTGTGTATTTCGTCACCGGACCTGTCCAGGAAACCGGTGTTGATGAATACCAGTCTTTCCTTGGCTTCCGCTATGCAGGCCTTCAGGTTGACTGTGGTCCGCCTCTCCTCGTCCATGAGGCCGAGCTTAAGCGTGTTCGTTGGCAGTTGGAGAAGTTCCTCCACGCGACGGAAGAGTTCCACTGTGAAAGCCACTTCGGCTGGGCCGTGCATTTTCGGTTTGACGATGTAGATGGAGCCCTGGGACCCGTTTCGCATGGGGTTGGAGGGGTCCCGACCGGGCAGCGCGGTTAGTGTGGTGAGGACGGCGTCCAGGATGCCCTCGCCGATCTCATTTCCCTGGGTATCGAGTACGGCGTCGGTGCTCATGAGGTGGCCGACGTTCCGGACGAAGATGAGTGACCGTCCCGGCACCGTTACATCTTCCGCGCCATCTGGAGATGTGTAGTGCCGATCGTTTGCCAGCCTCCGAATCATCACTTCACCTCCCTTTGTGAAGGTGTCTGCGAGGTCGCCGCGATTGATTCCGAGCCAATTGCGGTAACAGAGGATTTTATCCTCGGCGTCCACGGCGGAAACGGAATCCTCGAAGTCCATGATCGTCGTAATGGCGGATTCGAGGAGGACGTCGGAGATGCCTGCCGGGTCCGTCTGTCCTACCTGTGTGGCAGGGTCGATAGTGATCTCGACGTGGAGTCCATGGTGGCGCAGAAGGATTGCCGATGGCGAGCTGGCCTCACCTCGGTATCCGGCGAGCTGTTCAGCCTGAATCAGGCTGCTAAAGGTGCCATCTGCCAGTTTCACCGTCAAGATGCCGTCGCGTACGGTGTATCCCACTGAATAGGCGTGTCGCCCTGCGTTTAGCGGAAAGAATTCGTCCAAAAGCTCGCGCACATATGAGACCACCAGCTTGCCGCGTGCTGGATCGAATTCCTTTGCTCCCGTTGCGGGGACCAATGCATCGGTGCCGTACAGCGCGTCATAAAGTGAGCCCCACCGCGCGTTTGCGGCGTTTAGTGCATAGCGGGCGTTCGAAATGGGCACAATCAGCTGAGGTCCTGCCACGCATGCAATCTCCTCATCCACTCCGCGAGTGTGTACTTGTACGTCTTCGGGTTCGGGAAGGATGTAACCGATGTTCTGCAGGAAGGAGCGGTACTCATGTTGATCGAATGGAACTGGGTGCAGTGCGTGCCAGCCGTCAATCTCGGCTTGGAGTTCATCGCGCCGGGCGAGTAGCTCACGGTTTCGGGGCGCCAAGTCCTGAACAATTTGTTCAAGACCACTCCAAAAGTCTGCCGCTTCGATGCCCGAGCCCGGCAGTGCCTCCTCCTCGACAAAACAGTGCAAAGCTGCGTCGACGGAGAGCCCTCCGCTTTGGATGCGTCCTTCCTGGTCCATTATGAACGTCCTTTCTTCGCAGCCCGGCCGGCAGTACCTGAAGCAGCAAAAATGGTTCCAGGGTTGAGGATTCCTGCTGGATCCAAAGCCCGCTTTACATTGTGTGAGATTTCAAGGAGGTCTTCTCCGATCTGATCAACGAGCCAGGGCCGTTTGAGTCGGCCTACGCCGTGCTCGCCGGTGATGGTGCCTTCCAGTTCTATGGCCAGGTCCATTACCTCACCGTAGGCGAGGTATGCGCGCTCCTTCATGGCGGCGTCGTCCGGGTTGAAAACAATCAGCGGATGCGTGTTTCCGTCACCCGCGTGGGCAATGAATGCGATGACCACATCGCGGGCTTCAGCGATCTTCTCTACTCCGAGAATGAGTTCTCCCAGTCGGGGGATGGCTACGCCCACGTCCTCAAGGAGCAACGTGCCCAAACGTTCGACGGAAGGGATGGCGATTCGCCGGGCGTGGGCAAACCGCTCACCTTCCTGTTGGTCTGCGACTTCAAATGCCTCGAACGCGCCGTGCTGTTGGAAGGCTGCCAGCATGGTCGTGACCTCGGCCCCACTCGGGCTTTGATCATCAGAGCGCGCTACGACAAGGGCGGACGCGTGGCGGTGCAAGCCCATATCCAGCACGTCTTCAACGGCGTTGATGGACGTCGCGTCCATGTATTCCAGCATTGATGGGCGGATGCTCGAGGCGACCTCAAGGATTGCGGATGCAGCATCCCCGCTGCTGGAGAACCATCCAACTACTGTCCGCGCGGGAGGCGCTGCCGGCAGGAGCCGCAAGGTGAGTTCCGTGATAATGCCCAGCGTTCCCTCGCTGCCGACAAAGAGCTTGAGCATGGACAGTCCCGCGACGTCCTTAAGCCGCGGTCCGCCAATGCGTACGACCCGGCCGTCAGCCGTGACCACTTCCATGCCCAGGATGTAGTCAGAGGTGACACCGTATTTGACGCAGCACAGGCCGCCGGCGTTGGTCGCGGCGTTGCCGCCGATGGTACAGATCTCGTAGGACGCGGGGTCTGGCGGGTACCACAGTCCTGCCTGAGCGGCTGCCGCCTTAACCTCAGCGTTGAGAAGTCCCGGCTGAACCACCGCAGTGCGGGTGACTGCGTCCACATTGATGCTGCGCATCCGCTCGGTGCTCAACACTATTCCGTCACTTACAGCGGTTGCTCCTCCGGATAGACCCGTTCCGGCACCCCTGGGCACCACGGGAATCCGATGTTTGGCCGCCCACTGCATTGTGACCTGGACGTGCTCGGTGGTCAGGGGAAGCACGACAGCAATCGGCATACCAGCATTGGGATCGAAGGCGCGATCCTGTAGGTACGGCCCCATAGCTGTGGGGTCCGTGATTAGGGCTTCGGGCGGCAGCACCGCGCCGAGTTCATGGATGGGCTCACCGGCGGTACATTGTTCATCGGAAACTCCAAGTGGAGAACTTTGCAACTCCGCCTCCCGCTCAATGGCTGGGTATGACATGTCGTCGCTCCTTTTCAATCATAGTTAGGTCGAGAGAGTTCCTGAGGTCACTCACCGCGCTGCTCTCGTCGACGGCAGCGCTCCATTCACTCGGACCGCTGCCCGCACATCATGAGTTACGTCCGTATGCGGACAAGATTCGAGGGTGTTAGATCACCCGTGCCAGTTCCAAGGCCGCTCAACGCGGGTTCTGTAAAGCCTGTTTCAGGCCGGCTGATTGGCAAGTCCCCAGAGTCGGAGCGGAGCTGCTCCGAGCATTCACTACGCCGGTTCCCGCCGCAACGTCACCATGTCTCAACAGAGGCCCCACCAGCCGACGCTTCCGACATCCAGCTTCAGGGCGGTTGGTTCGGCGATCATGAAGCGACGTTATTCTCGCGTCCTGTGTTCCGGAGTCTGTCCGCCTACGCAGGGGGCGAAATTCGGTTGCTGGTAGAAATATCTTGTGGTCTAGTGCCGCCCTGAGGCCTGCGGTTCGAAGCTCCAAGACGGGCACCTCCTGGGTTGGATCATCGGCTGTCTAATGAATGAATTGCTGCACTAACTTTGAGCAATACGTGTGATTCGGTCAATTCGTTTCCTTGCAACTGAGCAATCTGACAGTCATAGTGGCACGGATCATGTGTTGATCTGCACGATATGGTTAGCATCGATCCCCTCCACTACCTGTGCGGCAAGACTGGCTGCCAGAAGGTACTAGGGTGGTGCCTTATCCCCACACCTGTAGCCCTTTGGAGAACCCATCATGAGCAATAACGTCATCACCATAAATGGCCGAACGCCGCGTCTCGCTGCCGGCACTTGGATCGCCCCGACCGCCACCGTGGTCGGCGATGTCAGCCTAGGGCACGCGTCGGGAGTCTTCTACGGTGCTGTGTTGCGCGCGGACATGGAAAACATCACGATCGGATCCGGCAGCAACATCCAGGACACAGCCGTCGTCCACGCAGATCCCGGACACCCCGCTCACCTGGGCGACCAGGTCAGCGTGGGTCACGGAGCGGTCCTGCACGGCTGCACTGTGGAAGCGGGCTCGCTCATCGGCATGAACGCCACCGTCCTCAATGGCGCAGTTATTGGGAAGGGGTCACTCGTAGCCGCTAACGCATTGGTGCTGGAAGGCACTGTTGTTCCTGCGGGTTCCCTCGTGGCGGGTGTCCCCGCCAAAGTGCGCAGGCCCCTTACGCCTGAGGAAATCGAGCATTGCCGAGCGAACGCCGAAAACTACAAGGCGCTCACTAGTCAACATCTCGAAGCAACCGGCAAAATTCATGCTTCGGCCCATGATTCCCATGGACTCTGATGCACCAATCCAACATGTCGGAGGCGGGCATTCCTGAACAGCTACGGCACTCTCGCGCCTCACACTGCACTATCTCGGCGTGCGGACGCGCGCCTGAAGCGATGCCCTGGTCGCTGAAGAGTCGCAGGAGACAGTCTCATGGCTGAGAAATCCCCCGGAGGCGTGCAGTCTGTTGAGCGCGTTTTTGAGTTGTTGGAACTGATTACTGATGCAGGCGGCGACGTCACGCTCAGCCAGCTCTCCTTATCGACCGATCTTCCGCTACCCACCATCCACCGTCTCCTGCGTACGCTGGTCACTCTCGGCTACATCCGACGGCTTCCCCACCGCCGCTACGCCCTGGGCCCCCGGTTGATCAGGCTCGGCGAAGTAGCAAATAAGCAGTTGGGCGCCATGGCCCGGCCGCAGCTAAAATCCCTCGTAGATCAGCTCGGGGAGACCTCCAACATGGCGGTGCTCGATTCAGACATGGTTATCTACGTAGCCCAGGTTCCCTCCCGGCATTCCATGAGGATGTCCACTGAGGTCGGACGCCGTGCCCACACCCACGACACGGGCGTCGGCAAAGCCATCCTCGCCCAGCTTGATGACGAGGTGGTCCGCGGCATCGTGCAACGCACCGGCATGCCCACTCCAACTTCCAAGAGCATCGGCGATATCGAATCCCTCCTGGCAGACCTGGGCAGGATCCGGGAACGCGGCTACTCCATTGACGAGGAAGAGCAGGAGCTGGGAGTCCGCTGCTTTGCCATGGCAGTTCCCGATGCACCTACTCCTGCCGCCATCTCGGTCTCCGGGCCGGTGTCCCGCGTGGACCAGTCATTCGCCGGGCGTGCCGTCCCGATGCTGCGCAAGGCCGCCCAGGCCATCTCGAACGAGCTCAACCGCACCTGACCGTGCCGGCGCAACGGCCCGACCTATGCGCTGACGTCACTGGCGAGGCAGGTAACGGAAAACGGTCTTTCGGCTGGTCCTGTGTACTCGGGCACGGGCGACCTTAGGAACGCCGCTGCCGGCGCGCCGGGCCAGTTCGGCGGCACGTTCCGGTGAAGGGGTCTTCTTTCGTCCCTTGTACACACCGCGCTGCTTCGCCAGCGCAATGCCTTCCCATTGCCGCTCCCTGATCAGGGAGCGACCGAACTCCGTAAACGCCCCCATGACCGAGAGCGTGAGGTTGGCGATGGGGGAGTCCTCCCCGGTGAAGACCAGGCTTTCTTTGTCGAACTCCGCCCGGACTCGTTTGCGAGTGCGACTCCGTACCAGAGCACGCAAGTGGTCTAGGCCGGGGGTGTCCGTTGTCAGTTAATCTGGCAGTGTTCACGTGGGAAAATGCCAGTTCTTCTG
>NZ_JBTZSU010000042.1:0-31329 GCF_054890965.1 Arthrobacter sp. C152 | reverse complement strand
CGGCAGGACAAGAAAAATGTAAACAACCCGGGATAACGGAATCCTCGGAATAATCTTTCGGGTGCCGCACCCTACCCGGCAGTACCGCCGCTGAATAATGCGCCGCCATCTCACGGTAGGCGTCGTTGAGGACGACTTCACCCTCGCGCGGGTGAGAGATCACCCCGGTCTTGAGGTTGTCGGGGACGATCCGCGGGACCGTGCCGCCGAAGAACGCGAACATCGCCGCATGCGCGCGCAGCCATGACTCCTGCCGCATATCCAACGTCGCCTCCACGAACGCATATCTGCTGAACGGCAAGCAAGCGACGAATAGATACACCTTCGAGAGCTCTCCCGTTGCCGGGTCAACGAGCTGCATCGTCGGCCCGGACCAGTCGACCTCGACGCTGCGGCCGGCCTTATGGCCAACCCTGGACGACGCGCCAGTAACGTTCGCGTAATCGCCGTAAAGCCTGCAGAACCGGTCATAGCTCATCGCCGCTTGACCGGCCCGGCTGCACCCGTCGAGATACTCCTGGTGCAGCAGCTTCAACGTCACCCCGACCCTGGCCAGCTCGCGGTGCACCTGAACCCAGTCCGGCTGGGCGAACACGCTCTCGCGCACCCCGCGACCGGGAAACAGCGCCAGATACACCTCGCCCTCAGACTTCTCCGCAACGTCGTCCCAACTGAGCCCCAGCTGATTCGCGGCATCGATCACCGCTTGAATGCTGTGTCTGGACATGCCTTGAGCAACCGAGATCGCTCTGCCGGACAGGCCCTGGTTGCGCAACTGCAAGACGAGCTTGGCCTTAATCTTCCGTACCATTACCGGTACTCCTTCCACCACGTGGCCGTCACGGGGTGGAAGGAGCTTTTCAGGTGGCGCTTAACCAAACCAACACTGGCGCTGAACAACGCAAATCGCGGGATCGCACCCCGGCACTAACCGGCACCACATGTGGGCCCCTCAAGAGCGAATATTCAGCGCAGGCGCGCTCGACGGTCGTGAGGGTGTTCGTGGTCGTCATCCTGCGGTGGCCTCGCTGATCAGTTTGTCGAGTCGTGTGATGAGTTGTTTGTGTCGGTCGGCTTCGGAGATCCAGCCTCGTTGTTCGGCGTCGCGGGCGAGTGCGTCGGCATCAACTCGTTGTGCGGCCAGGATCGGCAGGGAGCTGGGCTCGGTGTGGAAGCTGGGGCAGTGCTCACAAATATTTGCGTAGGCGCAGGCGCCCTGGGCGGGTGCCCGCAGGCAGAACCCTCCGGCCATGCGGGACTTCAGCAGCGGGGTGTCCTTCCAGTCTTTTCCGCCGGTGATGTCTCGGAGCGGCAGGCTGGTTCTGCCGGTGGCGGGTGTGCGTGCCTGTTGTTTGGCCAGATCAAGGGCCCGTTCGTATTCGGTGCGGACGGTGGCGTCGAACAGCCGTCCGTAGCGCAGGCTCATCTCTGCGGACATGTGGCCGAGCAGCGCCATCAGGGCCTGCAGCGAGACACCGGCGTTGACCAGGGCGGTGGCGTAGGTATGCCGTAGCTGGTGCGGGGTGATGTGTTCGAGCCCGGCGAGAGCTGCGGCGCGGTCGAGTTCGGCGCGGACCGCGTTCTGCGCGAGCCGCCGTCCGTGGTGGGTGAAAAGGAATTGGGCCGGGCGGCGGTAACGCGGGTGTGGCAGCGGCCGGCCGTGCGATCTGGTGTGGGTTATGTGGTCGATGAGCTCCAGGATCTCTTCATCGAGAGGGACCATCCGCTCGGTGTCCGGTTTGCCGAGGGGGACCTTCAGCCAGCTGCCGTGGCCGGGGACTTCATGGACGCAGTCCAGTTCAAGGTCGAGTAGTTCCCCGATTCGCAGCCCGCAGGAACGTTGCAGCCGCAGGGCGGCCGCGGCCAGTTCGTTTCCCGGGGACTCGGTGAGGATCTGGGTGAGGCGGCGGTCGATGTCGACGGGCAGGTAGCGGGGCAGTGTTTGTGGGAGCTTGGGGATGTCGTCACGGAACAGCAGCTTGCGTGGTGGTGCTTCGGGCCAGTCCCACTCGGTAATGTCGGTCAGGAACCCCATCAGCGCGAGCACCCGCCGCGACCGGTCAGCGACGGTGATTGTTTCGCCGTTTTTGGTGTTGAGGGCGTCGACCATGCTGGTCAGGTAGGGTTCGATGTGCTTGCGTCGGTCGAGGGTGGCGATGGAGTCCAGGTCAGGGTCGATGCCGGCCAGGAACTCGCCGAAGTGCTTGAGCCGGGTCGCGATCGTTGACACGGTCTTAGGCCGGCAGGTCGCGCGTTTGCGGTCCAGGTAGGCGATCATCGCTGTCCGGATCGGCGGACGCACCTGGGCCAGCCGCTCGGTCAACGGGACCGGGCCGCCGGCGCGGGGAAGTTCGTCAAGGACGCCGAGGTGGAACAGCACTCGTTGGGCGTTGCTTGCCGCCGCCAGGTAGTGGCCGTGGCCCTTGCCGGTGCGTCCCTGCCTGTCCCGGCAGGCCGCGGTGAACTCGGCCAGATCGGTCAGGGTGAGTTGTTCCAAGCGCCGTCCGGTTTGGATGAGGAGCCTTACCGGGACCTGGGAGCCGGTGGCGAACCGGACCCGTTCGGTGAATCCCAGGTCGGCGGCTGCGGTGATGAACCGATCGAGGTCGGCTGCCAGCGGGGAGGCCTGGATTTCGCGCCAGATGCTGGAGAGCTTGCGTTCAAGCAGGTAGTCATAGCCGGGCCGCAGGCCTTGGTGCAGCATCAGGAAGGTGATGATCGGCCGGGTAGCTGACCCGGCGGACAAGCGCACCTGCAGCGGCTCGGTTGCCCATCGCCCGGGGTCCGGCCACCGCTTGAAAAACGTCCTGGCCGCTGTTGAGTATGCGGTGTTTCCCCGACCGGTCCGACTCAGGTAGTCCAGGTAAGCGGTGTGCGGGTCACTGCTGGGAACGGATGCGATCGCGAGCGGCATCGAACTCTGCTTTCACGTGGGCCGGAGCCAGATGGATGTAGCGGGCCGTGGTGTCGACGTGGGCGTGGCCGAGCAAGGCCTGCATCACCGCCAGATCGATGCCCGCCTCGGCCAGCGCGGTCCCGAACGTGTGCCGCAAGGCGTGCGGGTGACCGCCAACGATTCCGGTCACGCCGCGGTGGTAACGGAAGACCGTGCGCAGCCCGGCAACGGTCAGCGGCTGGCCCCGGTGCGGCCCCTTGGCCACGAGAAACAGGCGTGTGCTGCCGGATTCGGGTCGCTCGGCCAGCAGATACACCTGGATGATGGAAGCAACGTCCGCGTCAAGCGGCACCCGTCTCTCCCGCTGTCCTTTGCCGAGCACCTGCAGCCATTGGCCGCCGATATCGACGTCCGCGATGTTCAGGGCCAACACCTCGGCCGAACGCAACCCGCAATAGAGCATCAGGCCCGCGATCGCCCGATCCCGCCAGGTACGAAAACCTGCCAGCAGCTCGGCCGCCTCGGACTGGGACAGCGCCTTGGGCAGCAGGCGGGGCTCGCGCAGCCGGAGTGAGGAGCGGTTCTTCGGCCGCCGGGCTGTATGCGTCAGCATCCCGCTCCGCTCACCGGATGCGACCCAACGTGCTTCCCGGCCCTTGGGGATCGGGTTCTTCATCTCCGGGTCCCGCATTGCGGCGAAGGCGAACAATCCTGAGATCGCGGCCAGCCGACGGTTGATCGTCGTCGCGGCGTACTGATCCAACCGACGCCCCGACAGCCTGATCACATTCGGTCCCGCCCTGCCCGGGACCTGGGCATCACGGCAGGCACGAAGGAAAAGAAGCAACACGTCAGTGCTCACCTCGGCCAGCGGATGCCCGGTACTCAGAAGCCACCGGCAGAACGCCAGCAGGTCATACCCGTAGGAACGCACCGTCTTGGGTGAGTAGTTCCTGTCCGTCAGATACGCAAGATACTCATCCACGAGCTTGAACTGTGGCGCATCCTGACCCCTGCCCAAAGATCCGGTAAGCCCGTGGTGCCGGAGGGACTCGACGAACCGGCGGGACCGGAACTGGGCCCCTCGATCCGAGTGCACCACTGTCCCTGCCGGGCGGCGTGCCCCCACCGCGTTCTCCAGCGCGGCGACGGCCAACGAGGACTTCATCCGCGAGTCCATCGAGTAGCCGACGATCCTTCCGGAATAGACGTCCTTCACCGCGCAGAGGTAGAGCTTCCCCTCGGCGGTGGGGTGCTCGGTGATGTCCGTCAGCCACAGCACGTTCGGCGCCACGGCGGTGAAATCCCGCTCCACCAGGTCATCGTGAACCGGCGGCCCCGGCTTCCGGTTCAGGCCACGCTTCTTAGAGAACACCGACCAGACACCGTGGTCCCGACACAGGCGCTGGACCCTGTTCTCACCCGCCGTGATGCCCTTCCCGAGTAACTCGTCGGCGATGAACCGGTACCCGAATGCCGGGTCGTCGGTGTGGATGTCCAGTGCGGCGTTGACCAGGTGCGCATCGATCCAATCGCGTTCCGTCACCGGACTGGCCCTCCACCGGTAATAGCCTTGCTTGCTGAATCCCAACACCCTGCAGGTCACCGCGACGGGGACACCGTCGGCGGCAAGATCCGTGACCAGCGGGTAAATCATTTTGGGTTGATGTCCCTGGCCAGATAGGCAGCAGCCCGGCGCAGAATCTCATTCTCCTGCTCCAACAGGCGGTTGCGCTTCTTCAGCTCCCGCATCTCGGCCGACTCGGCCGCCGCCGGGCCGGTCCCGGATTCCTTACGCTCCGCGATGGCAATCCAGCGCTTCGACGTCGTGACCGACAGCCCAAAATCCTTCGCAATCTGCGCCAGAGGCGCCTCGCCCTTCCGAGCCACATCAATAACATCCTGGCGGAACTCCGCCCCATAAGCTGTTAGCGGCCATGAAAAACTGCCCGTAGGCGGCCACGAAAATGCCCACTGACGGCCAGTAGAACTGCCCATCGGTGGCCATGAGATCTGCCCACTTCCTTACTTGTTCTGCCGCGTCTTAAGCGGCGGGGGCCTCTCCCCGGGATTTGATGACGGTGTCTAGTCGCATCGAATGTCGCCAGGAAGAGGCCCTGTATGAAGTCTGACGGAGAAATCATGGAAATTCTTGCTGCCTACGATCTGACCGGATCGTTGCGGGCAACCGCGGAGCTGACGGGCTGTTCCCATCACACTGTTGCCAGGCATGTTGCGGCGCGGGACGCGGGCCGGCCGATCGCTGAACCGGCGCCCCGTGATCGTGTCACGGACGCGTTCTTGCCCAAGATCGAGGAATGGGTTGAGGCGTCCAAGGGCCGGATCCGCGCGGATAAAGCCCACGAGAAGCTCATCGGGTTGGGTTATGCAGGCTCGGAACGGTCCACCCGCCGGGCGATCGCGCAGGTCAAAGCGGCCTGGCGGTTGGGCCACGTGCGCGTGCACCGGCCCTGGATCGCGGAACCGGGGATGTGGCTGCAGTACGACTTCGGCGACGGGCCACGGATCGGCGGGGTGAAGACCATCCTGTTCGTGGCCTGGCTGGCGTTCTCGAGGTTCCGGATCGTGATCCCGCTGCGGGACCGGACCGCTCCGAGCGTCTTCGCCGCGCTGGACCGGTCCTTCCGGATCCTGGGCGGTGCACCGACCTATGTCCTGACGGATAACGAGAAGACGGTGACCACCGCGCACGTGGCCGGGGTGCCGGTGCGGAACCAGCAGACCCTGGACTTCGCCCGGCATTACGGGGTTACCGTGCTGACCTGCCAGCCGGCCGACCCGGCCACGAAGGGTGGGGTCGAGGCGTCGGTGAAGCTGGCCAAGGCCGATCTGGTGCCGACCGATACGAATCTGCGGGCCGAGTACTCCACTTTCGCGGAGTTGGAGAAGGCGTGTGAGGTCTTCATGGACGAAGTGAATAACAGAGAGCACCGCGCCACGCGGCGTAAACCCGCCGCGGTGCTGGCAGAGGAGGCGCCCCGGTTGCATCGGGTCCCGGAGACCGCGCACACGGTCGCGTTTGGGCTCGCCCGCACGGTCCCGGAGAACACCCCGATGGTGACGTTCGAGAACGCGCAGTATTCCGTCCCGGCGCACCTGCTCGGGGCCAGGGTGTTCGTCCGCGCACACGGTCGCGTTTGGGCTCGCCCGCACGGTCCCGGAGAACACCCCGATGGTGACGTTCGAGAACGCGCAGTATTCCGTCCCGGCGCACCTGCTCGGGGCCAGGGTGTTCGTCCGCGCCCACGGCACCGGCCCGGGCGAGCAGGTCATCATCGTCCACCACGGCCCCGGTGGCCCAGTCGAAGTCGCCCGGCACGAACGGGCAAGGCCCGGCAGCCCTGCCATCAACGATGAGCACTTCCCCGGGACCAGGACCCGGGTCCCGGGCGATTACACACCCAGAGCCCGCACCGCCGACGAAGCCGAATTCCTGGCCATCGGCGCCGGCGCGGCGACCTGGCTGGTCGAAGCCGCCGCGGCCGGGACGGGGCGGATGAACGTGAAAATGGCCGAGGCCGTGACCTTGGCCAAAATCGCCGGGACCAAGCAGGTGGACCGGGCCCTGGGCGACGCGGCACTCTATGGCCGCTTCGCTCACGGCGACCTGGCCTCGATCCTGAACGCGAACGTCAGACGCACCACCACCCACGCCGCGGACGAAACCCGCTCCCTAACCCAAGGCACAGCGCGTGGGCTGGCCTGGGCGCCGCGCCCTCCAGCATCGCAAGGGAGCAGAACCGATGAGCCCGGTCAGCACAGCAAATACCACCGCCCCGGCCCTCCCGGCGGAGCTCGAAGCGCTGATGCGGCAACTGAAGATGCCCCACGCCCGTGCCCTGGCACCGGAGCTGATCGCGACCGCACGCGCCCAACGCTGGGAACCGGCCGAGATCATCAAGGCCCTCTTCGCCGAAGAAGCCGCCGGCCGGGCCCGGTCCATGCTCGCCACCCGGCGCAAAGCAGCGGGCTTCCCGACCGGGAAAACCTTCGACGCCTGGGACCCCGCCGTCTCGTCCATCCCTGGCCCAACCCAGCAGGCCCTGCGCACGCTGGAATGGATTACCCGCAGGGAAAACCTCGTCGTCTGCGGTCCCTCCGGCACCGGGAAAACGTTCTTCCTCGAAGCCCTCGGCCAGCAAGCAGTCGAAGCCGGCATGCGCGTGGCCTGGTTCAGGCTCGAGGACCTCGGCGCCCTCATCCGCGCCCACCGCACCGACGACAGCGTCACCCGCGCAGTGACCAGGATCCTACGCGCCGAACTCGTGGTGATCGATGACATCGGCCTGTTACCGGTGGCCACCGACGCCGCCGAAGGACTCTACCGGGTCGTGGATGCAGCCTACGAAAAACGATCCGTCGCGATCAGCTCCAACCTTCACCCGGCAGGCTTCGACGAACTCATGCCCAAAACCCTGGCCACAGCCACCGTCGACCGGCTCCTGCACCACGCCCACGTCTGCCAAACCAGCGGCGATTCCATCCGCCTCACCCAGGCCCTCGCCGGGAAAGGAGTCACCCAACTCAACTAACAAGACCCGACGATGGCCAATCCCGCCGAACCAATCAGTGGGCAGATCTATTGGCCATCACTGGGCAGTTTTACTGGCCACCAGCGGGCACATCAACTGGCCGTCCGTGGGCAGAAACTAATGGCCATTGACAATAAGCCGTGGGCATGGTCAACATCCTTCCACGAGCACAAGCTCGCTAGGTCAAGGAGTCAACAAAACCGGGGGCAGTCCCAGTCCCATCACCGCATTGTTAGCTTTGCTCAGGTAGGTACCTATCCGCCTGGCTTGATACCCTTTCATCGCATTCGTGGTTCCTGCGCGCAGGCGAGCGACGAAGTGAAGCGGGCCGGCGGTGCTGCTCCATGGAGCAGATGCTGCTAAGTCCGGTAGTGCTCCTATGCTTGCCACCGCGCGAAGGAAGCGCATGGGCGGCAGCCGCAAGTCCCGCGGTGCAGTTCATGGTCGGTTAAGCGGTGGCTTTTCTGGTGCTCTTAGGCTGCGACGACGGGTCCAAGGCTTGATCCGCAGAGCATCGCCGGGCTAGGCCGCTGTCGCTGGATCAATCGGCCAGCTTAAGCGTTCGGTATCCGCGAGTAGGCGGCCCCGGATAATATGCCTGGCTGTCCTACCCAGTCCAGCAAGCCTGTCTGTCAGGCCCATCGAGCGGAGCCTTTATTGTCGGTTGCCTCCGATAGCGGTATCTGCACGGCCGGAATAGGAAACTGTCGGGAACGCCTTGAGGTTTTCACTGATTTTGGAACTGCCGTAGTACCGTGCTCCGCTTGGTGGGTAGAGCCCATCTCGCATCTCCTAACGCAACCACGGTTCAGTGGGGTGGGGAAATGGCCACTTGCAGCAGTTAATGACTCAGCCGTGATTTGGGCGAGGACGCGCGGACGCTATCACCAGGGCCCACCGAAAGCGAGCTGATCGAAGGGGCCGACGGCGGGCCATCGTCCAGGACAAAACAATGCTAAAAATGCAGGGACGGCAGGTCTTCGAGTGGACTTGCAACGCGATTTGCGTCCCTAGGCATCGAATATTCGCGCCGAAGGGTCCGAGTCTCCATTTGATGACCGTCGTCCGCCTCTGCTCTGGGGCATCGGTCGTTTGTTGAAGTACCCGTGGGCGACAGAGAAACTGCATTTTGCACAAGCTCACGCGATGGTCGGCGCTTCATGCTTTCACTCACTTTCCGATCTCTTCGGGTGACCCTTGCGACCCTGCTAATGAGGAGCGGCCGGGCAACGGGTAAACTCCGGGTGCGGACGAGCCTATCCATTCGTCGATTCGATTGTTGTGCTCGCCGAGCTTTGGCGCGGGACGGGGACACACAGAACCGGTCAGGCGAAGCGGAGAAGCGAGCGTCCTGAATCCATCAGATTCAACCGCGATAAGGCCACGCTGCAGGGCGTGATCGTTCGTAAGAGCTTCATTGACCGAATAGATTCCGGATACCGGCACCTGGTGGTTTCCAAGAAGGTCAATGACTTCGGCTGTTGTAAAAGCGCTGAGGGCTTCTTCTAGAACTTGTCTGAACTCAACTGGGTTCATGTTCCTGCGGATCTGTTGGTTGAACCTTTCATCAGCCAACCACTCGTTGCGTTCGAGGGCAGCCGTCAGTCGCGGGAAAAGCCGGTCGCCGGCTATGGCTATAGCCACTTGCCCGTCCTTTGTCCGGTATGTGCTGAAGGGCGTCGACAGGGCGTGATCGTTGCCGCAGGCGGTGGGCTCTTCACCGTGCAAGGCGCGCATGCCAACCGATTCAAGAATTGAAACGAGGCTATCGAGCATGGCAATGTCGACGTGCTGGCCTTTGCCGGTGAGGTTACGTTCCTGAAGGGCAGCCAGTGCCGCAATAGCACCGTAGAGCCCAGGGATGACATCGCCTAGGCTTACTCCTACACGGGTCGGTTCGCCGCCCGGCCAACCGGTAACGGACATTAGTCCGCTCATTGCCTGCGCGATCAGGTCGTAGGCGGGTACAGCACGCAGGTCAGTGTCTTGCCCGAATCCGCTGATGCTCACTACTACAAGCCGAGGGTTGATTTCTAAGAGAAGGTCGGCGCCCAAATTAAGCCGCTCCATCACGCCAGGCCTGAAATTCTCTACCAAGACGTCAGACGTGCGGACGAGATCCAGCAGCCTACTCCTGTCACTCGGGTCCTTAAGGTTGAGCGTAATTCCGAACTTGCTCCGGTTAAAGAGTCGGTAATATCCCGATTCTCCCTTTACGGTTGGGCCAAAGTGACGGGAGTCGTCCCCTTCTGGGCTCTCGACCTTGATGACCTCTGCACCTAGGTCAGCCAAAATCATCGCGCAAAAGGGACCTGCGAGGACCCTAGAAAGGTCTAGGACCCGGATGCCTTCAAGCGACCCTGGCCGAGTTTGTGCCCCGTGTTCAACGGATCGGACGGGCGTATGGGAAGCGCTGGTTGGGCCGGTCGTTGGTGTGAACATTGGGGTCCTCTGCATGAAAGAATCTTCGGGCCATAAGCAGGCCCTACGTCTCCCTTATCCCACCATCTCGGGACTGAATGGGCCACAAGCAGGGCTTTCATTCTGTCCGATATACCGGACGATTGCTGCCGTACCCTTAGTGTATGAATGTCCCATCGAGACGCTCGAAGGCGCCCGCCGCCGCCCAGGTTTTAGCGGTCCTTCGCTTTGTCGCCGGTCAAGCCGGTCCTGTTAGTGCGTCCGTGATTGCCCGGGACGTTGGGCTTCCCCGATCTACGAGCTATCAGCTAATTACGGCCCTCGTTGAAGACGGGTTCCTGGTCCACTTGCCGGAAGAGCGCAAGTACGCTCTTGGCGTGACTGCCTACGAGCTCGGGACTGGATACGCTCGACAAGCTCCCCTGCAACGCATCGCACGGTTTCCGCTCGCCCAGCTTGTAAGGCGAACACGCCGTACCGCTCACTTGGCGGTAATGCATGGGAGGGATGTCATTTACGTCATCGAAGAGCGTGCTCCCAGGCAAAGGCCCTTGGTAACTGATACTGGCGTCCGACTGCCAGCCCATCTCACAGCCAGCGGCCGGGCCATGATGTCGCAGATGGACCGGGCCCAATTGGCGGCACTATTTCCTGGCCCCGAGTCCTTCATCATCCGCAACGATGACGGGCCCCAATCCCTATCGGCGCTTGAGTCCCTTCTGTCCAGAGCGCGGGACCTTGGGTACGCATGGGAGGAGGACGAAATTACAACGGGATTTTCGTCCGTGGCAGTCCCCGTGCTGGATCGAGAGAGGTATCCCGTGGCCAGTGTCACATTGACTGTTTCGAACCGCCCGGCAGCTTCAAGTACTTCGAGACGCGGAGCGAGGGAAAAGGAGTCCGCCGAGGACCGGGCGATAAGAATCGAAGAAGTCGCCACGGAGTGGATCCCTGAAGTGAGTCGTTGTGCACGCGAGATTTCCCGGAGGTTGGGAACCCAAACATACTCTCAGCGGTGACAAACGAAGTCTGCTGATTGGCACTCAAGGATCACTGGAGTGCACCTCCTATGAGTCACCCTCCTGGCGTCAGTTGCAGCATAATCTGTGCTTATTAGGGCGGCATCTTGGACTACTTGTCAGTTTGGGGTCCAGATACTGGATGCGACGTTGCGACCGAAGAACTGTCGAGCGCCCCTCAGGGCACCAAGGAACGCCAAATGCTCGACAATGTGCCCGTGCCCTCGCTGCCACACCGGCCTTCATTTCCCCGTGACCACCACCTGCTTCCGCTCAGGCCAGTCTGCCGACCACAGTCGGTCGCAGGTGCCATCAGAGGCGACTGTAAGACGTACTACACCCCAACCTGACGTCTGTGCCGTCTGGCCAGGGACTATTTAGCCTGCCATCCGAGCTCGGACTCGATCCTGGACGCTAGGAGTCGGAAAGACGTGCAAACGCCGGCCAAGGCGCCAGACGCATCCTCATCAAATCCGATTCTTCGAGCTATTTCGATAATTCTCGGCTGGCGTACCCAGGGTTTCCGGCCCTCCCACTGTCAGGATGAGATCTGAGAACATCGTGAGCCACTGTCAGGGAAACGCTGCCGCGCACTAATCTGACGCCGCCACACGTCTTCACCTCGGATATGGCACGTCAGACAGGCCGGCCGGTCACGAGTGGGGTCCGAAGCGACCCGCTTGGGTTCGACTTCTCCATCGCTACCCGACGGAATCACAATTATCGGCGTCTTGTCACCCGCGGGGGAGTAGCCCAAAAGGCCCTCATTTTCTACCTGCTGATGAGGATTCTGTCAGCCGGCGGCGGGACCGCGCCCAGGTCTTGATCAATGCTGTAAAGGGTGTTGTTCGTATGCCCGCCTGGGCACCAATTATTAAGTCCGATAAGACTGCTGGTGGCTTGGCCCGCGCGTTGATTCATTGCAGCATCTCAAAGGCTCTTTCGGCTATGAGCAGGGTGCCGAGTATAAGCATGACAACGCCCGACGCCACGCTGACGATCTTCGCCGCGCGCGGGCGTTTCGCCAAGACCCCGGCGGCTCCGTAGCCGACGGTGAAGTAGACGATCGCGCAGTTAGTAACATGGAGCCCGCCCAGCGTGATCATCTGCGCCCCGACTGGCCACGCTGCACTGGCCGAGGCGAACTGCGGAAGCAGGGCCAGGAACAGCAGGAACACCTTCGGGTTGAGAAGGCTGATGCCGACGCCCCTGGTGCGAACAACTTCCGCCCTCCCACGAGAGCAGCCTTGCCCGTCAGGTCCGGCGCCGCGGGACGCCGCAGACCGCCGACGCCGAGCCAAACCAGGTAAGCGGCGCCCCGGCGGTCAACGCAGTCATCGCTGTCTCGGAGGAAGCGAGCACCGCGGCAACACCGGATGCGACGATGATCGTCGCCGTTATGTGGCCTGTCAGCATGCCCGTGACGGCGGGCAGCACACCCGCGCGGCGTCGGACGCCCGAGCCGATCGCGTAGGCCCAGTCCGCGCCCGGAGTGATGACAAATAGCAATGACACGCCCCAGAACACGGCCATCAAACCAATATCCACCGGCAATTCCTCCTCTGAGAAGATTCCGATGCAAGATTATTCGATATAAAGCAAAACGTGCTTCGCGCAAAGTTGCATGAAACCACACATGGAGGGAGAATTTTTCTTATGGATGCACTTGATCGGGATATCCTCTCCCTTCTCCAGCAGGACGGGCGTGCCACCATGACCGAGGTCGCCTCAAAGGTCGGCCTGAGCCTGTCTGCCTGCCACCGCCGCTTCCGCGATCTGGAAGCAGCTGGGGTGATCCGCGGGTTCAGCATCGATCTCGACCTAGACCTGCTCGGCATGCCATTCGAAGCGCTGGTCTTCGTGACCATGAAGGCTGGCGACGGCACGGCTGTGGCGGCGTTCGAGGAGGCGGTCGCGCAGATCGCGAACGTGGTGCAGGCGCATCGACTGTTCGGGGAGCCCGATTACCAGCTCTACGTCGCCGCTGCCTCCAAGCAGCATTACCAGCAGCTGTATGACCAGAAGCTCAGTCTCCTGCCCGGCGTGCAGCGGCTGACCTCGACGCTGGTGATGAAGACTGTAGTGGACCACCACGCGCCCATCTGAGGACATTCAGGAAACGCGGAGAAGGAAAGAAGGAGTCAAGAAAAGATGACCACCGAGATAATCGTTCCCGAAGCCGCTCCGACGCGGCGCTTCGACACCAAAGTGGTGGTCGTGCTCGCCGAAGGCCTGGCCGCGTGGCAGGAACTGAACGTGACGGCGTTCCTCATGTCCGGCATCGCAACCTGCGGGGCCGGCCTGATGGGCGAGCCGTACCGCGACGCCGACGGCGCCGAGTACGCGGCCATGCTCCGTGAACCAGTGATGGTAATGAGCGCCGATGCCGAACTGCTGAGCAAGGCCCGCGCCAAGGCAGCCGCCCGCGCGGAAGTGGCGCTGGCAATCTACACCCGCGAGCTGTTCTCCACCGGCCACGACGAGGCCAATCGTGCCGCCGTCGCGGCCGTTCCCTCAAAGGACCTGGACCTGGTCGGCATCGCGGTGCGCGGCCCACGCAACGCCGTCGACCGCATCGTGAAGGGAGCCCGGTTCCATGACTGAGACGCATGACCCGATGAAGATCCCCGAGAGCCGCCGCGTGCGCGACCTCGTCTACGGGACGCTCGCCAGCGAGGGCCGTGCGCCCTCCATCGGGGAGCTGGCCCGCGAGACCGACACCGAACCCGCGCGGGTGCAGGAGTTACTGGCGGAGCTGGCCGACGCCCACGCCCTGGTGCTCAACGCCGAGGGTGATCGGATCAGGATGGCCCACCCGTTTACTGCCGCGCCGATGGCATTCGTACTGACCCCCGTCGACGGCCACGACGACCGACGCTGGTGGGGCGGCTGCGCCTGGGACTCCTTCGGCATCAGTGCCGCGCTAAAGCTCGACGTGCGCATCGACACCGCCTGCCCGCAGTGCGGCGAGCACCTCTCACTTGTCGCCGGCCCCGGGACGCCGCCGCAGGGCGAGCACGCCGTCAGGTTCCCGCGCCCCGCCGCCCAGTGGTGGGACGACGTCGTCGGCACGTGCACGATGATCCGGCTGTTCTGCACGCGCGACCACGCCGAGGAGTGGACCACCGAGCACGCGCCCGGCCGGGGATACGTCGCCAAGGCCCGCACCGTCTGGGACCTCGCCCAGGCCTGGTATGGCGACCGCATCGACCCCCACTTCGAGCCCCACACCCGCGACCACAACCAGCGACTACTCGAAGAACGAGGCCTCACCGGAGAGTTCTGGCGCCTGCCCTGAACCGGAGGTCGATCCCTCACCGCCGGTGCGTCGCTTCCTGCGCCACTAACACCGATGTCGGCACGCCCGGAGTAGGTACCTCCGGTCAACTTACCGGAGGTACGACGATGAGCCGCCGCGCGCCAATGCGCGTGGCCTGTTCAAGCTCGAAGACCTCGGCGCCCTCATCCGCGCCCCCGCACCGATGACAGCGTCAACCGCGCCGTGACCAGAATCCTGCGCGCCGAACTCGTGGTCATTGACGACAGCGGGCTCCTGCCGGTGGCCACCGACGCCGCCGAAGGACACTACCGGGTCGTGGACGCAGCCTATGAGAAGCGCTCGGTCGCGATCTCCTCGAACCTGCACCCGGCCGCCTTCGATGAGCTCATGCCCAAAACCCTCGCCACAGCCACAATGGACCGGCTCTTGCACCACGCACACGTCTGCCAGACCAGCGGCGACTCCATCCGTCTCACCCAAGCCCTCGCCGGGAAAGGAGTCACGCAACTGAACTAACAAGACTCGCGACGGTCAATCCCGCCGAACCGATCAGTGGGCAGATCTATCGGCCATCACCGGGCAGTTTTACTGGACACCAGCGTAACTTTAACTGGCCGCTAGTGGGCAGAAACTAGGGCCATGGACAGCCACTTGACCGAATATCCATTGTCGGCGTTCATCTGACGCGAGTAGAGGTAGCTGCGACAACTCCTCTGTCCGTATTCATCTCAGATGTCAGTTTTCGCATCGAAAGTGTCACTCGGCGGAGTCTGGACGCTTCTCACTCAAATTCCAAGCGGACCTTACCCTTGCTATGCTGACGAAGACCTTACACGGACAAGTGAGCCGTTCAGGGCCGATTCGGCGGCTGCCAGCCCCAAGACGAGAGCCTCGCGTCCGTCGTGCAGTGAAGCATGGGGTTTTTGGTTTCCGCGGGCAACGGAAACCAAATGTTCGATCTCAGTGCGGTAGGCGGTGGCATAGCGGTCTCCGTAGTGCGGGATGAAGGCGCCGCCGGAGTTAGTTCCGTTTCCGTTGGAAGCGGACACTAGAGTTTCCGTGGCATTTGCAACCGTAAGCGCGCCAAGGGTGCCGAACGCTTCAAGCCGCTGATCGTATCCGGACGCGTTGCTGCGCGAGTTCATGATGGTGATCAGGGCTCCGGAGGTGCTTTGGAGAGTAGCCACGGCGCCGGAGGCGTCACCGAGGGCTGCAAGTTGCGGATCCTTGTATTGTGCTGAAGCATGCACGGAGGCTATGTCCCCCACGATGAACCGTGCCATGTCCAAATCGTGAATCATCATGTCCCGGAAGAGCCCTCCGGATCCGGGAACGTATTCAAGAGGCGGTGGTTCCGGATCCCTGCTGATGATGGTCAGCTGCGAGATGTCACCGATCTCGCCCCTTCGCACGCGTTCGCGGACGGCGGCAAACGAAGGGTCGAAGCGCCGGTTGAACGCAACGACTACGCGGTCGGCCGCATCACCGACGGCCGCGATGCAGCGATCGACCTGCGTCAGCTCGAGGTCTACGGGCTTCTCGACGAGGACTGCTTTGCCCCCGTTGACAGCGCGGACGATGTGTTCGGCGTGGTACTGGTTGGGTGAGGCAATCACGACAGCGTCGATGCCCGCGTGAGCGAATGCGTCCTTCACCTCCATCGAAGTGCCGCCGTATTGCCGTGCCAGGGCAGCCGCCCCGGACCCGCCCGCGACGGCAGCCAAACTGGCGCCGGGCGTTCGTGCGATGTTGCGCGCATGCACAGAGGCCATCTTCCCGGAACCAATTACAGCAATCCGGACCATATTTGGAGTCATCTATAAGCCTCGTGTTCGTACTGGTTTTGGCATCAACCCGCGTGCCGTCCGTGCCATCGGCGAGCAAGGGTGCTGCCGGCAGAGGTCGACAAAGTCAGTCAGGCTTGCAGGGAGCAGTGGATTGTGTGGCCCTGAAGGGCGCTCTCCCTCGCGGCGTCGAGGACTTTGAGTACTTCCAATGCTTCGCAGGCAGGGGCCGGGGGAGCACTTCGGGTTCGGGCGGCGTGGGCGAAAGCGGTGTAAAAGTCGGGCCACCGATTTTCTTGGACCGGAATTGCTTCCTGGCCCTTGGCGGTGGAGAGGATTCCGAACCTTGGTGCCTTTCCCCTGTCGGCCGCGCCAAGCCCGTGGGCTTCGAGGAGCGTGTTGTCCAAGTCGGCATATCGGAAACTGCCTTCGCTTCCGTATATGCGGAGTTCTCGCCCTTCGACGCGGTTGGCCTTGCTGGCCTCAGCGTGCGAGGTCGCACCGCTGCTGTGGACAAGGTCCAGAGTGAATCCGGCATCGGTGGGCCCGTTCTCCAGGGTGACGGTGTTGAGATGGGCGGTCACCGCAGTTACGGGTCCCAGTAGCCAGATGAGCTGGTCGACGAGGTGGCTGCCGAGGTCCAAAAGGAGGCCGTTGGCGGCACCGGGCTGCAGGGACGCTGCTTCATCCAGTTCAAAGCGTGAGTGGACGCGCCAAACGTCTCCGAGCCTTTCTTGGGAGACGATCTCTGCGGCTGTCCTGATGTCGCCGTCCCAGCGCCTGTTGTGATAGACGCTGAGGAGGACGCCCGCGGCTTCAGCCGCTTTGGTGAGCTCGGCGCCGATGGCGGCGAACGGGGCGAATGGCTTGTCGACGATGACATCGACGCCTGCTGCAATGGCTTCCAGGGCAAGGTCGCAGTGGGTTTCGGGAGGTGTTGTTATCGTGACTGCGTCGACCCCCGCCGCCAGCAATTCCGTGAGGGAACGGTGAACGGTGACGCCGGGCCAGTCGGAGGTGGCGTGGGAGCGCCGCGTCTCGGATCTGGCTACAACACCTGCCAGAGAGATCCCTGCCGCGGCGTCTATGAAGGGCGTATGGAACCGGCGGCCTCCGCCGCCATAACCGACGACGCCGAGGCGAAGGTCAGGACAGGCTGTCCCTGCATCGTCAAGGGGGGTCAGCTGGGTGGCGCGCATTAGGGCCTTTCTGGTGATGAGACGAGGGCGTGCGACACGACGGACTGCCCACCGCGCGCCGGTTGTTGGCGGCACTGCCGCCCCTGGCCCCGCACCCTGCGGCTGGGCGTCGGTGTCTAGGGTTTTAGGGGGGCCGTGGTGCCCCGGCTTACGACTGCAGGTTGGACGAGGGTGCGCTGGGGTGGCCTGGAGGGGTCGGCTATCCGGGACATCAGGGCTTGTGCCGTGAGCCGTCCGACCTCTTCGCTCTTATCGTCAATGGAGGAGATGTCCAGGTACCGTGACTGGGCCATGGGCGAGTTGTCGTATCCGAGGACGGAGATGTCCTGTGGGACTGATGATCGTCGGGCTTTGATGGCAGCAAGTGCGCCGACTGCCATGGTGTCGTTGGCCGCGAATATGGCGGTAGTGTCCGGAAAGTGCTCGAGCAGTGCGAGGGCAGCCTGGTAGCCGTCCTCTTCGGTTGTTCCGTGATCCAGTCCCCATAGCCGGAGTGGGACTCCGGATTCTGCCGTGCGGGCGTGGAATCCGGCCCGTCGGTGCGCAGCGGCGCCGCCGGCACCCGTGAGGTGTCCGATCTTGGTGTGCCCTAATTCGATCAAGAAGCTGGCGGCCAGGCGGCCTCCGGCTTCGTCATCGTTGGCGATTAGGTCTGCGGCTTCGGGGATTTTGTCGCGCCATCCTGCGACGACGGTGGGGGTCCACGGAGTATGCAGCATTGATTCCCGTGGCTCCATTGCGATGACCAGACCGGCGACATGCATGGACAGCAGGCGGTCGATCGTTCCCTCCCCCGGTTCCGTTTCGGCTGTGGAATCGGCAACCGTTACCTGGTAGCCGAGTGGGTCCAACTCCTGCTGCATGCCCCGCAGCAATCCCACGAACCAGAGGTTCCGGTAGTCATCGATAACCAGTCCGATGGTCTTGGTTTCACGGCTTGCGAGCGTGGTCGCGGCGCGACTTGGACGGTAGCCGAGCTCCTCGATTGCAGTCATGACCGCGGCGCGTTTCGCCGGTCGTACGGACGGCGAGTTGGTCAGCACAAGTGACACGAGGGATTTGGATACGCCAGCTCTTTTCGCGACGTCGTAAATGGTTGGGCGGCGGGTAGCGGAGGCCTCGGCGGTCATGGGATACAGCCTTTCACTTCACGCCGTGTGCAGTGAAACTGTGCACGGCGATGGGGCCTAGGGCCTGGTAGTAGCAATCGGCCGCGGCCTGGATAGCCAGGTGCGCCCCCGTCTCGGGATCGAGGCTGCGGTGGTGGATGGACATCATTTCCACTCCCCAAGGCCCGCCGTAACCAAGACTCTGAAGCGCCCGGATGAAGGCGACAACGTTGAAGTCTCCGTATCCGCACAATTCTCTGTTGTCGAGCGTGTCCTCGTAAAGATTTTCGGACGGCAACGCCTGTCCGTCATCGAGTTCGACGGCGAACACAGATCCCTGCGGAATGATTCCCGCCAGCGAGTCAAAGCTGGATCCGCTTCTGTAGAGGTGCCAAACGTCAAGCATGAGGCCGGCGTTGGGGTGCTCCGCGGCGCGCACCAGGTCCACGGCCTTCTCGATGGTGGGCAACATCGAGAAGGCGGCCGCTTCGAGTGCGATTCTTACGCCTGCTTCTATCGCTTCCTCAGCCAGTTCATGGAGCTCGTCCCGAAGCCGGCTGCGGTCCACAATTTGACCTAAGAGGCCCGCGCCTACCTTGATGTGCCGGGCTCCGAGCGCATTCGCTGCTTCCAGCATCCGGGCGCGAGTGTAAAGACTGTCTGGCTCCTTGGTCCACCAGTTGTCCAGGAACTCCAGTTCGAGATGTCGAAGCCCGCAGTTTTTCAACAGCGTCTCAATCCCGCTGAAACTTCTGGATTCCCGTGCAGCGAGGATGTCTTCGAGAGTGAAACCTATGCCCCTAAAGCCAGCCCGGGATGCTGCCTGTATACGGTCCTCAAGCGGAACTGGGCTCAGTGGGCCTGTCAGTGGCGGCCTGACGTTCCCGGCTGTGGTCCAGCACGTTGCCAGGAATTCCGGTACTGAGGCGTCTGGTCCCATCGTTGGCTCCTTTTCTTCACGGTGGTGCGATGCCCGCGGGCCACCATCACGCTAAACGAGATGATGGCCCGCTATGTGGACACACTCCCTGTTGTCGTCTTCGTGATTCCCTTCCTGGCGTGCCGGGTGGGAGGCCGCGGATGACTTCCGGGGTCGCGGGGATTCTTCCCTAGTGCTTGCCTGCGGGCAAAGAAGACTTGCGGCGGAAGGGCGATAGTACCGTGTTGCGTACTTCAGCGCTGCCGATGAGGAGGGCTCCGAGGATGATGGCGCCGTAGGTGGCGTCGATCCAGAACGAAGGAACGTTGGAAAGGACCAGGATGTTGTTGATCATCCCGAGCAGGAGGACACCGGTTGCAGCTCCGATGATGGACCCCTTGCCGCCGTCGAGGCTGATCCCGCCGATGACGGCTGCGGCGAAGACGGTGAAGATCAGGTTTTCACCCTGGTTGGCCGTGACGGAGGCGATACGGGTCGAGAGCAGCACGCCGGCGAACCCCGCCATCACACCACCGAACACGAACAGGCCAACGGTCATCCGAAGAGTGCGGACACCGGCCGCCTTTGCAGCTTTTTCATTGCCGCCCATGGCGTAGATGCGTCGGCCGGTGGGGAAATAGCGCATGAATACCGCGGCTGCGGCGACAACGATAACGAGGATCCATACGTCGAGCGGGATGCCGAGCGGAGCGGTCATGCCAATGAAGGCCATGCTCTCCGGGAGATTGGAAAATGTCTGGCCACGCGAAATGCCGAGCGTGAAGCCTTGGAGAAGGATCAGCATTGCCAGCGTGACAATGAACGCGTTGAGCCTTAGTTTGCCGACCAGGAAGCCGTTGATGAGCCCGACGGCAGCGCCGAGCCCGACAATGACTACCGGTGCCATCCATGATGGAAGGTTGGCGCCGGACCCACCGTCGACCGCAGGTGCGATCAGCCAAACTGCGAGCATAGGTGCCAGACCGACCACGGACTGCATGGAGAGATCGAAGTAGCCGCTGATCAGGATGATGCTCTGCGCGATCACCATCACGCCCAGGACTGCTGACGTGGACAGGATGTTGTTAATGATGTTGTCCGCCGAGGCGAAATAGGGGACAAACACTGTACCCAGTATTGCTACGACGATGATGACAGGGATGAGCGCCAGTTCCCGGATGCTTCCGCCCAGGGCGGTCCAGCGGCGCCTGTCGGGTGCGGTGGCTGGCACCGATCCTGTAGCGGATTCGGAAAGGGGAGGAGTTGCAGTACTCACGTTGTTCTCGACTTTCAAAGATGGGGAGATCATGCCAGGGCGATGTCGCCCTGGACGGCGGCGGCGAGGTCGCTTTCCGTCCAAGGGGCGGTAAGTTCGCCTACGAGCTGGCCACGGAACATGACCAGGAGCCGGGAGCAACCGGAAAATTCGCTTTCGTCCGATGAGACGATGAGCCCGGCCCGGTCGTGGCCCCGTATGGCGTTGGTCACCGAGGCGACGATGGAGCCTTTCGCTGCCACATCGACCCCGGCTGTCGGGTTCACAAGGATAAGGACCTTGGGGTCGGAAGCGAACGTGCGGGCGAGGGCCACTTTCTGCTGGTTTCCACCGCTGAGTTCGATGGTGGCCTGGGAGCCAGACCGGGCCTTGATCTCCCATTTTCTGGCCAAGTCACCGTAAACTGTCCGGCGTTTTTCCCCATCAATGAGCCGCAAGGAGTTCCTCAGCCTGCCGAGGATGGTTAGCGTGGCATTTTCTTCGTTGGCCATGTCAGGGATGAACCCTGCATCGTGGCGGTCGCCCGGCAGGTAGCCGATTCCCGCGTTGATTGCCTTTCCGACCTCACCGCTGGGTACGATGCGCCCGGCCACTTGCACGGTCCCGGCGCTTGCCTGTTGCAGGCCGGCCAGTGCGTCGGCGACCTGAAAGATGCCTGAACCGTCCAGGCCTACAAGGCCGACGCACTCCCCCGGACGGATGCTGACGTTGAAGTTCTTAACAACGTCTCCAATGTCCAGGCTGGTTACTTCGAAGACCGGCTGCGTTCCAAGGCTGGCCGGGTCAACGGGGGTTCCGCTGGTCTCGGCGGCTGCGTCCACTGCCCCGCCGACCATCGCCTCAACAATGTCCCGGACCGTCAAACCTTCCAGGTCGCGGGTATGGACGACACGGCCGTCACGAAGGATCGTCACGGAGTCGCATACCTCGAAGACTTCTTCAAGGTAGTGGGACACGTAGACCACGGTGATGCCGCGGTCGCGCATCTCGCCAATCCGTTCGAAGAGCGTCCGGGTGGCATCGCCGTCCAGTCCTGCTGTTGGCTCGTCCAGCAAAAGGATGCGTGCCCCGCTGCTGACGGCCCGGCAGATTTCGACGATCTTGCGGTGCAGCGGCTCCAGCTCCGCCACCGGCATGTCGGTTACTTCACCGATACCCCATTCCTCCAGCAGGCGCCGGGCCTTGACCCGCATGGCCTGCCAGTTGACGATGCCGATCTTGGTGGTGGGATAGGTGCCCAGGGAGATGTTTTCAGCGGCGGTGAGTTCCGGGACCAGGGTGCTGTGCTGGTAGACACATGCAACGTTGTCCTGGACGCTGGTGCTTTCCACGCTGCCGGGGAAGCCGATGGTTCCCCCGTCCGGGGTCAAAAGCCCGGTGATCATGGAGATCAGGGTCGATTTTCCTGCCCCGTTGCGGCCAAGGAGTGCCCGGGCCTCACCGCGGTTGATTGTCAGCGAGACATCGCTCAGTGCCAAGGTCGTGCCGAATCGCTTGCTGACGCCCTGGATTCGGAGGGCCGGCTGTGTATCTGTGCTCATTGGTTTGCCCAGAGCGTCTTGTCATCGGCGTTCGCCTTGGTCACGACGGGTGAGGGCAGCGAGTCGGCCAGCTGACCGGCAGCGTTCTTGGCGATGGTGCTTCCGTGGTCGGTTGCGCCCTCGCTGAAGGTCTTGCCGGCAGCCGCGTCGTTGGCGTACTTGACGCTGTATTTCGCGTAGTCGTTCAGCGGCTGGGCGATGGTGGCGTCCTGGTAGCCCTGTCGGATGTTGTTCAGGGCGTCAGAGGTACCGTCGATACCCACCAGGGTGACGTGCCCGGCGGTGCCTGCCGGCTGCCACCTGTTCAGGTCCTGGAGTACTTTTTGGATGCCCGGGACGAAGAAGTCACTGGCCATGAAGATGCCATCGATGCTCGAAGAGCTCAGCAGTGTCTGGGCGGCGTTGGTTGCCTTGTCCATTTCCCAGTTTGTCGGCTTCTGGACCACGGTCATTCCGGGGAACTGGGACTTGATGCAATCACCGAAGCCCTGACTGCGTTCGCGGCCATTAGTGGAGCTCAGATCGCCCTGAAGGTCCAGGACGGTGCCTTTGCCGGAGAGCGCTTTGCCCATCTGCTCGCAGGCCTGCTTGCCCATGGCCAGGTTGTCGGCACGGACAATCATGGCGACATTGCCGCTGTCCGGCGCCTGGTCGACCGTGACAACGGGGACCTTCTGGTTGTTGGCCTTCTGGATGGCCGGCACGATCGCCTTGGCATCGACAGGGTTGATGATCATGGCCTTCGGGCTCTTGGAGAGCGTCGTCTGAATGTCCGTCACCTGCTTGGCGGGATCAGAGTTCGCGTTCGTGGGGGGAAGGAGGTTCACCCCCTGCTTTGACGCTTCGTCCTGGGTGGCCTTCGTCAGCGCTATCTGAAACGGATCCGTGAGCTTGGACCCGGCGTAGCCAACAGTGGTGCCACCGCTGCTGCTGTTAGAGGAAGGAGTCGCGGCACATGCCGTGAAACTAAGGGCTGCTGCCAGTCCCAGCGCTGTCGCGGTCCCGATGCGGGTGGTGATGGTACGAGCGGTCATCATGGGTTCCTTTGGTTATAGTGGCGGGCGGCGGTGCCCGTACGAGGGTTGGCAAATAGAGGGTTGAAAGTTGCTTGCGCCGGGGTCAGCCGGGCTGGATCAGGTACTTCACTGCTGATGGGGAGGACCGCATGCTGGCGAAAGCATCCGTAGCGCCGCTCAGGTCCATAATCCCGCTGATAAGCGGTGTCAGGTCCAGAACGCCGCGGGCTAATAGATCAATCGCCATGGCAAACTCCTCCACGTAGATGAAGCTGCCACGGATATCGATCTCCTTGAAAAGCAGATCGGCTGCCTGATAGAAGGGTGGCTTGCGGGCGAAGCCCGTCACGGTCAGGCGTCCGTGGGGGCGGAGAACCCGGACCGCGGTCTCGGTCACCTGTGCCGCCCCGGTGCACTCGAAGGCAAAGGCGGGGGCTGTGGCAGGGCTGGAGAAATGGTCAACCGGGTCAACTGCGACCGGGTCTATTACGTAGGTGGCGCCCACTTCGGAGGCCTTTGTCCGCCGCTCAGCTGACGTCTCCACCACTGTTACCTCTGCCAGGCCGGCCGCCCGGAGAAGCATCGTTACCAACAGGCCTATGGGGCCTGCGCCGAAGACGACAGCTTTATCCCCCATGCTGGCCTGGGAGCGACGGACTGTCCGTAGGGCCACCGCGAGGGGTTCGACCCACGCTCCCATCTCCAGGGAGACGGAATCCGGGAGTTTGTGGACCATCCTGGCCGGCACGGCGACCCGGCGTGCCAGTCCCCCGTTGCGGGCCAGCCCGATCACGTTTTCCCAAATGGCAGGGCACATGGTGACCTCACCGGCAGTGCAGAAAACGCAACTCCCGCACCAGCCGCCGTTCGGGTTGACGCAGACGCGGTCCCCCACTGACCAGCCGGTGCTCCCGGGACCCACCTCGGAAACGACAGCTGAAAATTCGTGGCCCATCACAGTACCGGGATGGAAGTCGGGCTCCCCGGCATGCAGGTCACTTCCGCAGATGCCGCAGAACGCCACGTCCAGCATCAGCTGGTTCTCGTGGAGTTCGGGTTCGGGAACGTCAGTGAACAGTTCCCCCCCGCCTTCGAAAACGATTGCCTTCATGCTGTTCCTTCCCGGACAACGGGAGCGTTGTTTTCGTCCAGGCCGCTTTTCCACGTGCGCTCTTCAACGGGTGGCCGTAGGGCGAGCAGCTCTTCCAGGAGTTGTTCGTCGATGTCGTTCTCGGCAGCTTCGACGGCGGAACGCAGATGGGATATTTTGCCCGTTCCAATCAGCGTCGTAGCGCACCCGGAACGCTGGATGGAGTACTGGTTGGCAATGAAGGCGATATCCGCTCCCCTGCTGGCGGCGTGGGCGACCATCTTTGCCGCTGCTTCCTTAACCCGCGGACTGGCCGGATGTTCGATGCCGATGGTGGAGCCATGCGGGGTCAACAGGCCCAGCGCTACCGCTGCGGCGTTGATCAACCCGGCTCCCCTTTCGGCGGCGACAGGAGCCAGTTCACGGGCCAGGGTGTCATCCAGGAGGGTCGCGTGGGAATACGTCAGCAGAACATCAAGCTGGGTCTCCTGCATCGCACGGCGCATAGCCGCTGCAGGGTACCCCGTCATCCCGATGTAACGGCACTTGCCTTCCTCGCGGAGCTTCACCAGTTCCGCGTAGGAGTCCTCAAACAGGGGCCCCAGGGAGACGAATTCGATGTCGTGCAGTTGGAGGATGTCGACGTAATCGGTCTGCAGAAGCTGCAGGCTGCGCTCCAAACTGCGGCGCAAACGGGCAGGTGAAAAGTCGAAATCATCAAAGCCGTAGCGCCCGGCTTTCGTGCCCAGGACGACCTCTGACCGCCGGCCTCCCAACGCCTTGCCCAGTCGTTCTTCAGCGCTGCCGTAATACGGCGAGGTGTCGATGAAGTTGATGCCCAGGTCGATAGCATCATGCACAACCTTCAGGGCATCCGCCTCAGAAAGGGGACCAAAGAGTTCCCCCAGCGGTCCCGTTCCGAAAGCCAGCGGCGAAACCATCAGATCTGTCGTGCCGAGTCGGCTATATTGCATCGTTCAACTTCCTTGTCAACGAATGAGGCATCAGTGCCAGTCAATGTCGGACCGCTTAGGAGCGCTCCAAAGCAACTGAGCAGAATCCTTGCATCCCGGATGTGATCTTGTCCATAGGTCCCGACAAATTACTTTGCGCGAGCCCATTTTCGCGCTCGTCCACAAAAATTTCCGATGCTCACCCACTATTGACAGGACAAAGTTCGGGCCCCTACTGTGATCTGGAGCGCTCCAAGGAGGGCAATTGGTTGGACGATCTGGTGCCAACCCATCGAATGGATTTCAAGGGAGAATCACATGACAAAGGACATTGGAGTCGCCGTTATCGGTGCGGGCATGGCAGGCAAGGCCCACGCCGCAGCCTTCCGGACCGCCTCCGCACTCTACAACCCGGTCCTGCCGCCCGTGCGGCTGGTCTCCATCGGAGACGTGAACGCCGAATTCGGTTCACTTGCTGCCCGGAGGTTCGGTTACGAACGCAATGACACTTCTTGGCAGGCCATTGCCGAAGCCGACGACATTGATGTTGTCAGCGTCGTCGTCGCAAATTCCCTGCACCGTGAGGTTGTGGAGGGCCTCCTCGCTGCCGGCAAGCACGTGCTGTGCGAGAAGCCGCTGAGCGACACACTGGAAGATGCCCGGGCCATGGCCGAAGCAGCCCGCAACGCTTCCTCTATCGCGCGCATTGGCTTCACGTTCCGCCGCACACCCGGCATCGCCTACATCCGCGACCTGATTCGCAACGGCACCCTGGGCAAGGTGCTGCACTTCAGCGGCCGGTACTGGACCGACTACGGCTTCAGCCCCGAAGCACCAATGAGCTGGCGCTACAAGGGTGGCCCCGGCTCCGGAGCCCTCGCCGACGTCGGAAGCCACCTGGCCTACGTTTCCGAGTTCCTCTGCGGCGACATCAAGTCCATCAGCGGCGGCCGCTTTACCACCGCAATCGACAAGCGTCCCCTCCCCCTCGGCGCCGTCATTGGACACGATCACGCAGCCGTCAGCGACGTCTTCGAAGCCGTAGAAAACGACGACTACGCAGCCTTTAACGCCGAATTCGAGTACGGCGCCGGAAGCTTTGAAGTATCCCGCGTCGCCGCCGGCCACGCCAACAGCCTCAACTTCGAAGTGTTCTGCGAGAACGGCTCGGCCAAATTCGACCAGCGGCGCCCCGCCGAAATCCAGCTCTTCCTCAACGAAGGCGCCGGCAGGGAAAACGGCTACCGCCAGGTCATCCTCGGCCCGGGCCACCCCTACATCTCCGGAGGCCTTGCCATGGACGCACCCGAAGTAGGGTTCGGCCAGAACGACGCCTTCGCATACCAGTCCCGCGCATTCCTCGAGGAAGTCGCCGGCCTCAGCGAAGAAGAATCCCTGCCGCGCTGCGCCAGCTTCGACGAAGGCGTCCGCAACATGGAACTGCTCGCAGCAGTCACCGAATCCGCACTCAACGCCGGAAAGACGGTGACCCTGTGAAACTCGGCGTCTACAACGCAATCCTGCACGACCGCCCACTCCCCGAAGCCCTGAAAGTCATCGCCGACCTCGGGCTGACAGGTATCGAGATCAACTCCGGCGGCTTCCTTCCCCCCGTCCACATCCCGACCTTCGATGACATCCTCGAAAGCGACGCCGCCCGGGACGACTACCTGGCAATCTTCGAAGGAACAGGGGTATCCATCGCAGGCCTGAACTGTAACGGCAACCCACTTCATCCCAACCGGCTCATAGGCGACAAGCACGCCGAAGACATTCGCCGCTCCATCAAACTGGCCAACCGGCTTGGCCAGAATCGCGTCGTCACCATGTCCGGCCTGCCAGGCGGGGAACCCGGCGCCACAGTCCCCAACTGGATCGTCAACGCGTGGAACTCGGCAGCTCTCGACGTCCTGGATTACCAATGGGGTGTCGCCGCCGAATTCTGGAAGGAGACCGACCGGCTCGCCCGTGACCTGGACGTGAAAGTCGCACTGGAACTCCACCCCCAGAACATCGTCTTCAACCCGGCTGATGTTTACAAACTGGTCGAACTCACCGAAGCCACCAACATCGGCGTCGAGCTCGATGCGTCACACCTGTTCTGGCAGCAGATGGACCCCGTCGCCGTCGTCCGCGAACTGGGACCACTGGTATTCCACGCAGCGGCAAAAGATGTTCGCATCAACAAAGACACAGCAGCCATCTACGGTGTCCTCGACAACCGCTTCCGCCGCCTCTCCCCCGAGGAAAACCGCACCAACCTCGGCGGAGACGAATGGGCCAACGAGTGGCCCAAGCCCGCCGCCTGGGACTTCGTCGCTCTCGGAAAGGGCCACGACACCGCCTACTGGACCGAATTCCTCCGCGCCCTCCACGAAGTCGACCCCAACATGCTCATCAACATCGAACACGAAGACGTTGAATTGGGCCGCATTGAAGGCCTCGAAGTCGCCGCAAAAGTCCTCAAGGACGCCGACGCCGCCCTGGCAGTTCCCGCCTAAAAAAGTGGGGCCGCACCACAAGCGGCCCCACCTTTCCCTACACATATCCGGACAAACATTCGTTGTCCATCATGGACCGCTGCGCCGGGCGCAGACCTCGTTATCGACAACGAACGACTCGGAGACGGTCCGCTATAAGACCACGGCGCAACCTTGGCGCTCACCAGGCATTTTCACCGCACGCGGGCATTCCGGGCCCCAACCCCTGCTGCGCCGCGCTGAGTTCCACATCAGAAAGGTCCACGATTCCCGTGACCCACGAGCTTCTTACGATCGGGCGCATCAGCGTTGACATTTACCCTAACGACATCGGGGTTGGCTTGGAGGATGTTGATTCCTTCGGCAAATACCTTGGCGGTTCACCGTCCAACGTTGCTGTCGCCGCAGCCCGCCACGGCCGCCGCACGGGCGTGATCACACGCACCGGGGATGACCCTTTTGGCGTGTATCTGCACCGCGAACTGCGAAAATTCAGCGTTGACGACACGTACGTGACCCCCGTAGGCGGACTGCAGACGCCGGCGACGTTTTGTGCGATCAAGCCAGCCACGGATGAATTCCCGCTCTACTTCTATGGCCGTTTCCCCACTGCCCCGGATCTGCAGATCAAGCCTGAGGAGCTGGACCTGGACGCCATCCGCGAGGCCGGGATCTTCTGGTCGACGGTGACCGGGCTGTCCCAGGAGCCGTCGCGGTCCGCGCACATCGCCGCCCACGAAGCCCGTGACCGTGACCGATTGAGAATCGGCCAGTACACGGTTTTGGATCTGGACTACCGGCCGATGTTCTGGGCCTCGGAGGAAGAGGCCCGCGCCGAGGTGGCCAAGATCCTGCCGCACGTCACGGTCGCCATCGGCAACGACAAGGAATGCGCCGTCGCGGTCGGTGAGGGGACCCCTGATGAGCAGGCGGACCGCCTGCTGGCCGCGGGCGTGGAGATCGCCGTCGTCAAGCTCGGCCCCGAGGGCGTGATGGCCAAGACCCGCACCGAGCGTGTCGTGTCCGCTCCCGTCCCGGTTGAGACCCTGAACGGCCTGGGCGCCGGCGACTCCTTTGGCGGCGCGTTCTGCCATGGCCTGCTGTCCGGCTGGCCGCTGGAACAGGTGCTTGATTACGCCAACGCCGCGGGCGCGATCGTCGCCTCCCGCCTGTCCTGCGCGGATGCCATGCCGACGCCGCACGAGGTCACCTCGCTGCTGGCCGAACGCGGCCGCCCCGTCCCCGGAACCCCAATCTCACAAGGAGCAGCACTGTGACTCTGACATCTATTGCTTCCAACAACGCGGTAGATGACGATCCGCGCCGCTATGAGCACCTGAGCACCATCCGCTTGCAGGATCCGGACGCTGTGGCCCGCGCGGCCAAGGCCCGGCGCCGCCACCCCGGCCTCAAGTATGGTCGGCAGAACTTCATCGTTGCCGCCGACCACCCGGCCCGGGGCGCACTGGCCGTCGGCTCCGATCCGGTGGCGATGGCTGACCGCCGGCAGTTGCTGGACCGTTTGCAGGTCGCGTTGTCCAACCCGGCAGTGGACGGAGTTCTGGCTTCCCCCGACGTCATGGATGACCTGCTGCTGCTGGGCGCGCTTGACGGCAAGTTGGTGTTCGGTTCGATGAACCGGGGCGGCCTGTCCGGATTGGTGAATGAGTTCGATGACCGCTTCACCGGCCACACCGCCGCCGCCTTGGAGGCTTTGGGTGCGGATGGCGGCAAGATGCTGACCCGCATCTGCCTGGGCGACCCGGACACGGTAGCCACCCTGGAGGCGACCGCCAAGGCCATCGATTCCCTGGCGGAGCGGAAGCTGATCGCCATGGTGGAACCATTCCTCTCCAAATGGGAAAACGGAAAAGTCAAAAACGACCTGTCCAGCGATGCTGTTATCAAATCCATCGGCGTTGCCGAAGGCCTGGGCTCCACCAGCGCCTACACCTGGATGAAGCTCCCGGTCGTGGCGGAGATGGAACGGGTGATGGCGGCGACGACCATGCCCACCGTGCTGCTCGGCGGGGACCCCTCGGGCAGCCAGGACGAGGTCTTCGCCTCCTGGGGAGCTGCCCTGTCCCTGCCGGGCGTGCAGGGCCTCACCGTGGGCCGCACCCTGCTCTACCCCGCTGACGGGGACGTCGCCGGCGCTGTCGCCGCGGCCGCCTCGCTCCTGCACCACACCACAGAGATCCCGGAGAACTAGCAATGGGCACAACCACAGGAACGCGCAGGATGACGGTGGCGCAGGCCGTCGTCGAATACCTTTCCAGGCAGTACACCGTGGACTCCATCAACGGCGTTGACTACCGTGAGCGGCTCATTCCCGGGACGTTCGGTATTTTCGGGCACGGCAACGTGGCCGGCGTGGGCCAGGCGCTCAAGCAGTACCAGCAGCAGGATCCCACCCTGATGCCGTACTACCAGGGGCGGAACGAACAGGCCCAGGTCCACCAGGCCGTTGGCTACGCCCGGCACACCCGCCGCCGCCAGACCTACGCGATCAGCACCTCGATCGGCCCTGGCTCGTCCAACCTGCTCACCGGCGCCGCGCTGGCCACCACCAACCGCCTGCCGGTGCTGCTGCTGCCGTCCGACACGTTCGCCACCCGCGCCGCGGACCCGGTCCTGCAGCAGCTGGAGCAGCCCTACGCGTACGACCTCACGGTCAATGATGCGTTCCGGCCGCTGTCGAGGTTCTTCGACCGGGTGTCCAGGCCGGAGCAGCTGTTCTCCGCGTTCCACCACGGCCTGCGCGTACTTACCGACCCCGCCGAAACGGGCGCAGTGACCATCTCGCTGCCGCAGGACGTCCAGGCCGAGGCCTTCGACGTTCCCCTGGAGTTCCTGGCCGAGCGCGAGTGGCGGATCCGCCGCCCCGAAGCCGACGACGACGACATCGCCCGCGCCGCGGACGCCATCCGGGCCGCGAAGCGTCCACTGATCATTGCCGGCGGCGGCGTCCTCTACGCCTACGCCAACGAAGAACTTGCCAGGTTCGCCGAGCTGACCGGCATCCCTGTGGGCAACACGCAGGCCGGCGTCGGCGTCCTGCCCTGGGACCACCAGTACTCCCTCGGTGCCATTGGCTCGACGGGCACGACGGCGGCCAACGCCATCGCCGCCGAAGCGGACCTGATCATCGGCATCGGCACCCGCTACGAGGACTTCACCACCGCGTCCCGGACCGCATTCCAGAACCCGGACGTGCGCTTCATCAACATCAACGTCGCCCCGATCGACGCCTACAAGCACGGCACCACGCTGCCCATCGTCGCCGACGCCCGCAAAGCCCTGGTCAAGCTCAACGCCGCCCTCGGCGGGTACCGTGTCGGTGCGGACCTCGAGCAGAAGATCGAGGCCGAGAAGAAGCGGTGGAACGCCACCGTGGACGAAGCCTTCGACACCCGCTACACCCCGCTGCCGGCCCAAAACGAGATCATCGGCGCCACCAACCGCGCCATGGACGCCCGCGACGTCGTCATCTGCGCGGCCGGGTCCCTGCCCGGTGACCTGCACAAAATGTGGCGCGTCCGCGACCCGTTCGGCTACCACGTCGAATACGCCTACTCCTGCATGGGCTATGAAATCCCCGGCGGCCTCGGCGTCAAGCGCGCCGCGATCGCCGAAGCGGCAAGCACGACGGCAGCAAACGGTTTTGGCGGGGAAGCCGCCGAGGTGCGGGACGTCGTCGTGATGGTGGGGGATGGCTCCTATCTGATGATGCACACCGAACTGGTCACCGCCGTCGCCGAACGCATCAAGCTGATCGTGGTCCTGATCCAGA